>DATEOS010000136.1:0-21447 GCA_035273815.1 Candidatus Limnocylindria bacterium | reverse complement strand
GATCACCAGCTTTGCCCCGGCGACCGACCGGTCGCCACAGCCCGACTGCGGCGGATCGGTCACCGCCGGGCATGTCGGTCCGGCCACCGCCTTCCCGCTGACGGTGAAGGCAGGCGAGGCAAGGCCGCCGGGGGCGCAGGCGACCATGGAGATCGCCAGCGCGATGCCCAGGGGCAAAGCACGTGGTCGCATGCTGACGGGACGCGCGCCGGGCGCCATCGGTTCCGTGCCTACCGGTCGGCAGGCGTCAGACCCGCCCCTTCGGAACGGTATGCCAGTAGGTCTTGTTGAAGACGATCTTGCCCAGGTGCCACAGCTGATTCGGCTTTGGCGGCTTTGGTGGATGGTCGTAGTCGAACTGCAGGAGGGTGCCCTTGCCGTCGCCGATCTCGAAGAAGCACATGACCTTGCCCAGGTAATCGCCCCGTGCATGGTCGACTTCGCGGCCTTCGATCGCGGCCACGACGCGTTCGGTGACAACAGGCGCTTCGAAGTGCGCGGTTGAACCTGCCTTCGACAGAGGGAGATCGGTAGCATCACCCAGCGCGAACACATTCGGTCGACCGCCGACCTGGAGTGTGGCCCGATCAGTCGGGAGCCAGCCTCCCGGCGCGGGCGCCAGGCCCGAGTCGATCAGGAACTGCTGCCCCTTGTGAGGCGGCACCAGGATCAGCAGGTCGTACGACAGCTCCTCGCCCTCCAGGCTCTGCACGACCCTTCGCGCGGGATCGATGGCTTCGACGTTGAAGAAGGTGTGGAGCTCAATGCCCTTCCGTTCGAAGATTGGCGTGGCCATCTCCGACACGCTCTCGATCGTGAACGCCCGACCGATGGGCGAGCAGAAGTGGATTTCGCTCTGCTCCCGGATGCCACGCTGTCGAAGCTCGGCTTCGATCAGGAAGGCCACCTCGAGCGGCGCCGGTGGGCACTTGTACGGCATGCTGGCGATCCCGATGACGATCCGGCCGCCAGTGAACGTGTCCAGCGCCACGCGCAGCCTGGCGGCGGCTTCGGCCGTGTAGAAATGGAAGGCTTCCTGATCGAAATGCTCGATCTCCTCCGGCACGATCCGCGACCCGGTGGCGAGTACGAGGTAGTCGTACGGGAGCACACGGGTATCGCCGAGAGTGACGCTGCGCGCAGCCTCATCGACTGCGACCACGTCGCCGACCACGAGCTGCACGCGACGGTCCAGGAGGGACCGCTCTGGCCGCTGCAGGTTGGCCGCCCGCTCGCCGCCCATGGCGATGTACATGAAGCCCGGCTGATACACGTGCTGGCCGGTGGCATCGACGACCGTGATCGCCACCTCGCCGCGATCGATCCGCCTCCGAAGCTTCTTCACCAGCAGGTTGGCGGTGAGGGTGCCCCCGACACCCCCACCCAGAATGACGATCCGTTGCATCACCGCACCTCAGTGCGTCTTCTCGACGATGATCTCGTCGTACCCCTCACGGTTGAACACGCCGACAAGGCGATGCCCTGCCTTCTCGACCCACTTCGGGATGTCGGTCCGGCTACCCGAATCGGTGGACCACACGGCCAGCACGGTGCCTGGCGCCGACTCGCGAATGCCGCGAATGAGCTCCATAAGCGGACCGGGGCAGAAGCTGCCGCGCGCGTCGATCGTGCGGGCAATCGGCTGCGTTGCGAGCGCGGTCACGTGACTGCCTTCCTTTCTCAAATGAAGAGCGAGGCATCGGCCTCGGTCATGATCTCGATGGCCGTGGCCGCACCCGCGGGCTCACCCATCTCGTCGATCAGGTCTTCGCGCTTCAGACCGAACATGTCCATGGTCATCTGGCACGGGATGAACTCGACACCCATGGCGGTTGCCGCCTCGAGCAGCTCACGCGGGCTGGCGACGTTGTACTTCTTGCGAAGGGTGCCCATCATCCAGGGCCCCATTCCCGCGAAGTTCATCTTGCTGAGCTTCAGATGGTCGATGCCGGGACGCTGCATCAGCGTCAGCATCTTCTGCATCCAGTTCTCACCCACGACGCGCTTTCCATCCTTGACGAAGGGCAGCAGGCCCCAGAAGGTCACGAACACGCGGGCCCGGACTCCGCTGGCGGCCGCCGTCGAGGACAGGATCAGGACCGGCCAGACCTTGTCGAGGTCGCCGGACCAGTTGACGATGACCAGCTCCTTGACCTTCTGCTCCGGCTCGTTGAACGCCTCGCTGTAAGCCTCCGGCACCCCGGCGACGTCTTCGATCGCCTCCCTGAGCGGGTCAGCCGTCGCCGGCGCCGGTGCGTCGAATGTGGCGGTAGTCATGTCAGTGCCTCACTTCCGTCGCAGGACGAAGCGGAAGACGCCGCCGTCCGCGGATTGCTCGACGATCTCGTTCCCGGTCGACCGCGACCAGGCGGCGAAGTCCTTGACCGATCCCGGATCGGTGGCCAGGACCTCCATGAGCCCGCCGGATGTGACCGTCTTGATGGCCTGAGCGGTCTTCACGATCGGCATGGGGCATGACAGCCCGCGTGCGTCGACCGTCTGCGTTATCTGCATCGTCATGACGTGCCTCCCATCGGCTCAGATGAACACGACCTGGCCATCGCCGGCGTTCAGATAGAAGGCAGTGACGCCCTCCACGCCGTCGACCAGCGGGTCGAGATCGGTTGACTGCAAATGCAAGAGATCCATCGACAACGAGCAGGCCTGGATGTCGACACCGCCGAGCTCCTTGGCCTGGCGAAGCGTGTCGGCCCAGGGTGCCTGGCCCGCCGCACGCAGCCGATCCACGGCCTCGCGACCCTCTCGGCCGGCCTCCGGGACGAGCCCGTGATCGGCAGCGATCCGGTCCGCGCGAAAGGCGTCAAGCGCCCAGTACTGCAGGAAGACGTTGACCGGCTTGCCGAGCGCGGCCGCGCCAGCGGTCAGGACCGCTGCGGCCTGCAGCTTGTCGTCGGTCCCCGAGAAGAGGACCAGGTTGAGGGGTTCGTCCATCACATCACCTCGTGGCTACCGGCACGGGAGCGGCGGCCGACTGCTCGGCCATGCGGCCAAGTCGGGTCAGCCGTCGCTCGAGCAGCGCGCGCATGACCCCGCAGGCGACCATGACGTCCGGATCGGCCAGGCGGTAGCGGACCTCGCGGCCCTCCCGCGCGGCGTCGACCAGGCCCGCGGCGCGCAGGACCGCCAGGTGCTGCGAGACGTTGGGCTGGCTGGCACCGATCTGCTCCGCCAGGCGACCGACCTCGATCGGCTCGGTCGCCAGTGCATGCAGTATCTCGAGGCGCCGTGGATTGGCGAGCGTCTTCAGGACGTCGGCCTGCAGGATCGTGATCTCATCCATGCACCGACTATCGCCATATGCGCAGGTGCGGATGAGTGCCGCAGGTCCCGATACCGAGGGCCATTGGTCATCTGCGTCGGCCACCGAGACCGCAGTCCCACCGCAGTACCCCGCCCAGACAATACCGTCGTGATGACCGAACACAGCAATCCATCTGAACCAGCGCACCGGGGAGCCGGAGTGGTCTACGCCGGGCTGGCCGCCGCCTCCGCGGCGCTGCTGTTGTTCCTTCCGGTCTTGCTGCTCGGCATCACCATGTCCGTCGTCGCTTCCGTCATGCGGGGCGATGTTGTCGCGTGGCGGGGGAGCCTCGACCTGACGTACACATTCGTGGGAATCCCCGCGCTGTTGTCGCTGGTCCTGCTCGTCATCCCCTACTCGCTCCTCCGAGCAGCTGGCCGCCGCCTTGGCACGCAACGAGCCACCCGGTGGGTCGGCGGCCTCCTTGCTGCGTGGAACATGGGACTGGCACTGCTCTGGGTCTGGGCCGCCGTGTCGAGCCTCACCCCTGCCATGGAACGGCCCGAGATCTGGTACGCCCTCGCGTTTGCGATCGCGGCGGTTGCGGTTCTGATCGCCACTCGCGCGACTGACAGACGAGTGGTGCTTGCGGTTGTCACCCTGGCTGGCGTGCTCGCGGTCGGCCTCGGGGCGGTACTGGTGGCGGTCTGGGGCAGTCCTCCGCGGATCCCGGCCGACGCCCAAACGGTCCACGTCGTGGTTTCCTCGTCCGCGGTGCGCCTGGCACCGGCCACTGTGCACGCCGGCGACGTCTACTTCGTGGTCGAAGGACCCGATGACCCAGCCGGACACAGCGGCTTCACCTTCCTCAGCGCAGGGTACGGCTCGCAGTGCCCCCCATGCGATACCCCGCTTCCGCTCAGCGACGAGGCAGTGGATCGCCTCGCGCGCGGCGATTACCAGGGGACGGGTAGTGAGGGCGGCTGGGGGAGCTACGCGCAGTTCACGCTGCTCGAGGGGAATTATGTGTTCGTCACAGGCGCCGGGCCTGAGCCGGGAGTCCCGCCGCAGTCAGTCGCAGTCCTGGAGGTCCTGCCGTGAAAACCCTCACGAGGCGTACGCTCCGGGGGTGCAACCGAGGAAAGGTTGGCTCCGGCGGTAGGATTCGAACCTACGACCAAGCGGTTAACAGCCGCCCGCTCTACCACTGAGCTACGCCGGAACAAGGTGCCGTGGCCAGGGCGGAGCCAGCCGCACGGACGGGGCGGATGATAGCCCCGGCCCGGCGATCGGGTCAAAGACATGGCGGTCCGTTCAGCTCATGCGCCCGAGCGCGGAGATCGTGATCACCAGGCCGATGCCGAGCACCAGCAGACCGGAACCGGCAGGCAGCAGGCCCAGCATTCGACGAATCAGCCAACCGTGGCCAAAGGCCCGTTGCTGGAGCCAGCCGCGGGCGAAGGCTGTCACCGCCGCCAGGCCGCCGAGCACCACGGCCATGCCGATTCCGAAGGCCCCGATCAAGGCCAGCCCGAATGCCAGGCGGCCCGTCGTCACCGCCGCCAGCAGGACGATCAGGGCGGAGGCGCTCGGCACCAGGCCCCCGGCAACGCCCAGAACGGCCACGTTGCGCATGCCCAGCCGGCTTCGACCGGGTGTTGGAGCGTGCTTGTGCACGTTCCCACGCCCATGCGAATGCGGATGGCCGTCATCATGGCCGTGGCCCTGGCCGCGAGTGCCGGTCAGCGCCCTCCACACGAGTCCGGCGCCGAGGACGGTCATGAGCGCGCCGGAAGCGATCGTCAACCAGCCGATCAGGGTCTCTGGCAGGAGCAGCTCTCCCGCCACGAGCACGAGGATCCCGAGCAGCAGCACACCGGCGGTGTGGGCGAAGGCGACGGTCATGCCGAGGGCCACGGCCTGGCGCATCGTTCCGCCGGAGCCGACCAGGTAGGCCGCCACGAGCGCCTTGCCATGCCCCGGCGACAGGGCATGGGCCGCGCCCAGCCCGGCGGCGAGGAGCAGCGCCAGCACCACGACTGCCGGCGAAAGGTCCCCCTCCAGCAGCGCGGCCAACGGATCGGCGGTCCGCGGATTGACTGCCGGTGCAGCCAGATCCGCGGCGCGCGATTGCGGAGCGCCACCGACCACCTGGAACGAGGCATGACCCTGCCGTACGTCGGGGGGAGACTCCAGCCGGCCGGTCGGGTAGGCGCTGAGGTAGGCCGATTCGCTGCGGTCGGAGACATCGGCTTCGCTGATGTGGACGCCGCCGGCGGCCGCGATGGTGACCTCGCGCCAGCCGACGTGACCGTCGTCGGTCTTGTCCACGACCGCCAGGGACCCGGCCGTTGCGGAGGTCACGGCGAAATGGCAGGCGAGGCGCAGCGTCTGCAGCCCGCCGGCACCCGGCAGGAGATCCAGCTCCGGTTCGCTCGCCACGGCCAGGCGGAGCGGCGACCCGTCCACCTGCAGGTCCAGGTTGTGCAGCGCGCGCGCGCAGGTGGCAGCGGCATAATCGCCTGCCTCGTTCGGGGAGACCGATCCATCGGCATTGCCGTCGATGATGCCGATCTCGCTGAAGGCTGGGATCTCGGCCATGTCGACCAGGTAGAGCACGGCGACGTGGTCCGGTGCGATCGTGACGGCCACCGCTCGGTTGACCGTGTAATTCCCGAGCGGATGGGCCGATGCGGGCAGCGCCAGGGCAGGAACCAGCAGCAGGGCCAGGAGGGCGGCGGCCACCAGACGCCTCATGGCCGGGCCCCCTCCATCTGGAGCTCCGCGAGCGCCGCGCGAGCACTGTCCGCCTGCAGCGGCGGTAGCAACGCGACGCCACGCACGGCCGTCCGTAACAGGCCCAGGGCCTGGGCGTCGGCGCCCCGCGCCGCCGCGATGAGGCCGGCGTGGTAGGCGATCCTGGGATCGGGCGTGCCGAGCGCCAGTGCCGCCTCGGCATGCACGGCGGCCTCGTCGAACCTGCCAAGGCGATAGAGCACCCAGGCCAGCGCATCGTGGCCGTAGATGTCGTCGCGCACCGCCAGCTCGGCGCGGGCGCGCGACAGGGCATCGTGCAGGCCGCGCTCATGATCGGCGCTGAAGATCACCAGCTGGCGGTCATAGACCGATCCGGTGGCGGCCGACAGGTGCTCGATTCCCTCGACCAGCCGGTATTGATCCTCGGCTCGCGCGGAATCGCCCGTGAGTGCGTACAGGTCGCCCAGGGCGGCCACCAGCTCGGGCTGCGGCAGCCTGGCGGTCGCACGTTCGAGGATCCGGATCGCCTCGTCCGGACGGTCGGTTGCCGTCAGCACCGCGGCCAGCCCGTTCATTGCCGGTACGTACTCAGGCAGGGCCGCGAGGGATGCCGTGTAGGCGGCCTCCGCCGCGACCAGGTCGCCGGTGGCGCGGTGCAGGTCACCCAGCTGGAAGTCGTAGAACGCCTCCGCATCCGGTGCGCCTTCTTCTCGCGATGAAGCGGCGGCGCGGGAGACGAGTCGCGCGGCGGCTTCGGGATCGCCGGTCAGGAAGGCCAGGCGGCCCAGCCGGCTCCACGACGCGGGTGATGGAGCAAGCTCCGCCAACCGTTGGTATCGCTCGCGGGCGCCCGCGATGTCGCCCGTTTCGAGCCGTGCGTCGCCCGCCACGCCCAATGCCGCGAGGTCGTCGGGCGTCTGCCGCAGAACATCATCCGCACGCGTCATGGCCCCAACGAAGTCGTGGAGAGCGAAGGCAACCATGGCCCGACGCACGATGACCCGGTCCGGGTAGGGCGCCGTCTTAGCGGCGTCATCCAGGGCGGTGGCAGCGCGGTTCAGGTCGTCCAGGTCGCCGGTGGCCCGGGAGCGGTCGAGATACGCGTCGGCGAGGTTGATGAGATCCAGGAACGACCCGTCGTCCGCAACGCGCTTCTCCCAGAAGGCGACGCGCTGCGCGGGAGGCAACAGGCCCAGGCTCCCCCCACCATCCAGCTGCGGCGCCGCGGCCGCGCCATCCACCGGTGGCACGACGTCGACCGGCACGGCGGGAGTCGCAATCGGGAGGCGAGTGAGCGCCAGCACGATCCCCACGGCGGCGGCAGCGCCAATCAGGCGGTATGCCAGACGCCTGGGCTCCGGGCGGCGGAAACCAATGGTTGTCATTCGTCGTCACCTAGCGGGCCGGCCACCGCCGGCGGAGGCCGGCGGTGGCATCGGTCCATCTACCCTCGGCCTCAGTTCGGGCGGCCGACGTACGGGAAGTGGGAGCGGAAGACGCTGTCGTTGCCGATGCAGTCGCTCAGCGGTGTGTTCGCCACCACGCTGAGGGCGACATCGATCACGTCGTCCGCCAGGGCACGTCCATTCAGCGTCCCGAAGTTCGCCGGCTGGGAGGTGTCGTAGGTGATCACGTCGGGCAGGAGCACGCCGGCAATCGCGTCGCCGTAGGCGGCGGGATCAGGGGCGGTGCCGGCCAGGGAGGTGATCAGCTCGACCACGCCGGACACGTCGTCGCTGTACTCCGCCACGTCGTTGCGCGGCTCGGCACGGTTATACGCATCCTTGGTGGCGTCGGTGTGGTTGAAGACCGTGTTGATCGTGGGCAGGCCCATCCGCTCCACCTGGGTGCGGACGCCGTTCTCACGGATCGAGGTCTCGGCCCACACGCGAATCGTGTCGCCCAGTGCCGAATCGGGCAGCTGGATCACGATGGCGCTTCCGTTCAGGCCGTTGAAGAAGTTGGTCGGGGCCGGATTCGTCCTGGTGCAGTCCACGAGACCGCCCAGATCCGCCAGACCGCCCCCGGCCAAGAGCGTCGCCTTGAAGGTCTGGAATCGCGCGAGGTCGAAGAAGAACGGGTCATCAGCCAGACCGGCCCATGCTCGTCCACCGCCCGCGAGATCGATGACCTCACCCGTCGAGCCGCGGCCGATCTTCGTGCCCAATCCGCCGCCCTGGGCCTTGCTGCCATCGGCCCGATACAGGTGAATCGACTGGCTCCCATCATCGCGAACGCCGCCGAACTTCACGCGCAGCGCGATGTCCTCGATGGCGTCGGTGCCGGTATCGACCTTGAACTCGTACCGGGCGCTCGGCCGGAACGTGGTGGGTGACAGGAGGCCGGCGGCCGGGTTGACGGTCATGACGAGGACGGTCCTCGATGCGTGCCGGCCCTGGAAGACATAGACGTCGTTGATGTCGATGCGGCCGTCCTTCTTGACGGTTGGCGCATCCAGGTGATCGGCAGCCCCGGCTCGCAGGGCGGTCGATCCAATGATCAGCGCGACGGCGGCCAGCACCACCAGCGGTACGGCGACGACGCGCAGCGCGAGAGTACGCATCAGTTTCTGCTCCAAGTTTCGATCAGGGGGCGTCGACGTCCAGCCGTCGACGGGCATGGCAAAGCAGTCGAAACCAGACCGATAGGCCTCCTCCTCCGGTGCGTCGTCCGGCGAGCGGTGTGCCGGACTCAGGACTCGGAGGGGATACGGCTGACCCGCGTCAGCGCATCATCGGGAACGCCCGATCAGGTGCCCCAGGTCTCCCAACGAGCGAAGTCGTCAAGGCTGCGCCATCCGCGCTTCAGCGATGGCGAGCGCTTGTCGGGCAGCGGCCGGCCGACCGGGATGACGCCGACCGGCACGAAGTCGGCCGGGATGTCGAGCTCGGCGTTCAGCCGAGATGGGTCGTGTGTGCCGGCAAAGCCCGCGGCCAGGCCCTCGTCGACTGCCGCCAGCAGGATGAGCATGACGGTGCAGCCGATGTCCATCCACCAGTACGGCACAGGCCAGTCGATGGCGTCCTCGCCCGGTGGCCGCTTGTCCGGCTCGTCGTATCGGTCGCGGTAGACCTGCTCGCTCACGCACGGGATGAACAGCGCCGCGCAGGTGCTCAGCCACGGGTCGAAGCCCATCTCCACGTACTCGGCCTCGTGGGCGATGGCGGCCACGCGGCCCATCCGCTCCGGCTCGGTGACGATCACGAGGCGCTGGCCCTGGCTGAAGCCAGCGCTGGGTGTCCGCTGAGCAGTGGCAGCGATCCGCTCGAGCACGACCCGGTCCACCGGTTCGGCAGCGAAGTGCCGCACCATGCGCCGCCGCGCGACGACGTCCGCGAATTCCATGGCGTCCTAGAGTAGCGGCGCCATCCGCTCGAGCACGGCGTTGCGCAGGCGCGCGCGCTGCCCAACGGCGGCCGCTCCCGCCCGAGAGGCGCCGATGTCCACCTCGAAGAGGTCGCGGCGAAACGTCTCGGCCACGCCCGCATCGCGGATGTGCAGCGCGATCTCCGGGTTGCGATAGAGGGCCCAGGCGTCCAGGTTCAACGTCCCGACGAGCACCTCGTCGTCGGCCACCAGCGCCTTGGCATGGACCAGGGCCGGGTACTCCCAGATGGCGACCCCGGCCGCCAGCAGCCGATCGTAGTGGTGCTGGAAGGCGGCATAGGCCACCGCGTTGCCGTGGACCGCATCGGGCACCACCATGCGCACCGTCACGCCGCGCTGCGCGGCCGCCACGATGCGATCGACCACGCCCCTATCACCCACGTAGGGATTCATGATCTCGAGCCGCTCGCGCGCTCCCTCCATCAGCCGCTCGGCGGCATCGGTGACCGGGAGCCAGCCCGGCGGCCAGTTCATCAGGAAGGTCGTGTCGATGGCACCGGGGTCGGCCGGGTCGGGGAAGTATTCCGACAGCGCGCCGTCGGGAAGCGGCCCTCCGAGCTGGGCGAAGCTGCCCAGGAAGGTCGCCTGCAGCTGGCCGACGAGCGCCCCGGTGACGCGCACGAACAGGTCGTGGAAGCGGCCGTCCTCGAAGTGGTCCTCGATGCCGGCCCCGCCCATCCAACCGATGCGTCCGTCGATGACGTACAGCTTGCGGTGGTCGACATGGCCCAAGCCGGTACTCGTCCAGTCAATGCGGCGATCACCGATGGTTCCGGTGCGCCGCGGCGGCATCGCGTCGTGGACGGTGATCTGGACCCCTGCCGCCGACAAGCCGTCGAGCATCTCCTTCGAAACGCCGGACACCGCGGATCCCACCGCGTCCAGGATCATGCGAACCGGGACGCCCGCGGCCGCACGCTCGGCCAGCACCGGCAGGAAGCCGTCGGCCACGTGGCCCGGCTTGAAGCCGTACTGGATGACGTGGACCGAGTGCTGCGCCGCGGCGATGTCCTCCACGATGCGCGGGTAGAAGCGCCTGCCCTCCGGCAGCAGCTCCAGCGAGGCGATGGTGCTCGGTGCGAAGCGGACCGCCAGGCGATTGTGGTCGGGGGACGCCACCATGGCCTCCGCCCAGGCCTGCGCGCCGTCGACGGGAATCGATTCACGGGAACCGTCGTCCGGTGTGCGCACCACGCGCAAAAAGCGCCAGCCCAACACGCCGATGACGGCGGCGATCAGCCCGCCAAGCAGCCCAAGCCGTCCCATCTCGTCGCGTTCCTCCGTATGCGCCGTTCCGTGATTGGTGCGGCCGCCTGGTTGAATCCTATCGGTTCATTTGGTAATGGCCGGGCTCAGTCAGCCGGCTGACTCCAGTCCTGCGCGATCCGCCACTCGCTGCGCAGGACGGCGGCGTATGTTTCGCCGGCGTGTGCATCACCCTTCGTCGCTTCCAGGATCGCAGCCGACCTGGCCGCGCGTGCCGGGAGGCCGCGTCGTCGCGGAACCTCACCCAGGACCGTCCACCGTCCGTCAGGCTCGCGACGGAGGACTACGAACGTCGGCGCGGATGCGCCGCCCGATCCAGCTGGCATCACGCCCTCCGTGGGCCTACTCGAGGTAGTCCTTGAGCTTGCGGCTACGGCTCGGGTGCCGCAGCTTGCGCAGCGCCTTGGCCTCGATCTGACGGATCCGCTCGCGGGTCACGTTGAAGTCGCGGCCCACCTCTTCGAGCGTGCGGCTGCGACCGTCCTCCAGGCCGAACCGCAGCTGCAGGACGCGTCGCTCACGCGGCGTGAGCGAATCGAGCACGCCCTCGACCTGCTCCTTCAGCAGCTGGTGGCTGGCGGCGTCGGCCGGCGCCACGCTGGCGAGGTCAGGGATGAAGTCGCCCAGGTGCGAATCCTCTTCCTCGCCAATGGGCGTCTCCAGGCTCACCGGTTCCTGGCTGACCTTCATGATCTCGCGGACCTTCTCCGGCGAGACGGTCTGCGGACCGATGGCCTCGCGCTCGTCGACCTCGACATCGGTTGGCTCGCGCTGCAGCTTGTCGCGCAGCTCGCGCACGATCTCGTCGCGGCTCATGCGCCGGGCGATCTCCTCCACCGTCGGCTCGCGGCCGAGCTCCTGAAGCAGCGTGCGGCTGACCCGGATCAGGCGGTTGATGGTCTCCACCATGTGCACCGGGATGCGGATGGTGCGCGCCTGGTCGGCGATGGCCCGGGTGATGGCCTGCCGGATCCACCAGGTGGCATAGGTGCTGAACTTGAAGCCCTTCTCGTAGTCGAATTTCTCGACCGCCCGGATGAGGCCGATGTTCCCTTCTTGGATGAGGTCCAGGAAGCTCATGCCGCGGCCGATGTACTTCTTGGCGATGCTCACCACCAGCCGTAGGTTGGCCTCCGTCAGTCGCTTGCGGGCGTCCACGCTCTGCTCCACCAGCCGGCCGGAGCGCTTCTCGAGTGGCACCTCCAGCGGGATGGCCGGGTCGGAGCCCATGTCGCGCATGTACGCAGCGTCGTTGCCATCCTCGATATAGGCCCGCGCGATCGCCTGGGTCGTCTCGCGCGCCCAGCGCTCGAGCTCCTGTAGCTCCGCTGCACCGACGTGGTCGAGCGGCTTGAAGCGGTACGAGTGCCCGAACAGCACGGTCTGCTTCAGCGACTCGGCCGGATCGGTGGCGAACAGCTTGATCAGCGACTCGGCATGCATGATCCGCTCCCGGGCCTCGTCGTTGAGGTCCGGGGCGCGACGCGCCTTGGTCAGCTTGACCGTGGGCGGATCGATCTGGCGCCGCTTGCGCTTGGTCCACCAATCGACCGCGTCGACGGTGACGTGCGGAGCGTCCTTCGGCAGGTCGAAGGCCCGCATGGCGGCCATGCTCCGCGCCTTCGGCTCGGAGTTGGTGCTGACCCACGTGTAGAGGTCGACCATGGCGCGTCCGGGGTCTTCGACGGCCTTCTCGCCGAGCTCGATGGCCTTGGCCAGCACGACCTCTTCCTCTGCGGTCAGCAGGGCGACCTTGCCGATCTCCTTGAGGTACATCCTGACCGGGTCGTCGATGCCGATCAGGTCGGCGGCAAGGGCCTCCAGGTCCTCTTCGGGCTCGGGCTTCTTCTCGCCCGCGGCGGTGGCGACCTCCTCGTCGGGCTCGGCAATCAAGGTCGGCTGGTTCTCGGCGTCCAGGACCTCGACGCCGCTCTCCTCCGCGACGGCGAACAGCTCCTCGATCTTGTCCAGGTTCGCCTCGGGCTGCGGGACCACTTCCAGGATCTGGTCCTGGGTGATGAAGCCTTCGCTGCGGCCCTTGTCGAGCAGGCCCTCGATCGCGGCATTCACGGTGGCCGTGCTCTCGCCATTGGAGGCAGCTGAGGCCGGGGACCCCCTCTTCGGTTTGGCCGATGCGGCTCGCGCGCCCTTCATCGGCGCCTTGGCCGGGGCCGGGGCCTTGGTCGCCTTGCTCCCATTGGTGGCGCTCGCTTTCGCCGCCGTGGCCTTCGGTGTCGACTTGGTGGGCGTCGCCTTGGTCGCGGTTGCCTTGGCTGGCGTCGCCTTGGTCGGGTTCCCGCTCTTGACGGGCGCAGGGAGCTTGGTGCCCTTCGCCGCCGGTGCCTGCGCCTTCGGCCGGGGTGCCGCCGACTCTCGATTCTTGGTCGTGGTCGCCACGCTCAGCTCCTCCTGCTCCCGGCCAGGTCGGCCGGCTCTCGCATCGCCTTCGTCACCTCGGCCTTCTCGCGACCGAGCTGGATGATCTGTTGCTCAATGGTTGCCAGCCGCTCCTTGTCCCCGTCGCGCTGTGCCTCCTCCAGAAGCAGCCTGCCGTCGCGAAGGTCTTCCTCCAGCCGCGCCTCGCGCAGGCGCAGCAGGGTCACGCGGAGAACGCCGCGGGCCGTGTCCGGGTCGAGGGCAGCGGCCTCGCCGCTCGCCGCAAGGCGCGCCAGCAGGTCCCGGGCCAGGTCTGCCGACGCCGGATCAAGCCCCGCCAGGAAGCCCTCCAGATCGGCCGTGCTCGGAATGCCGTCAGTCGCCGCCACTCGTTCCTGCCACGCGTGGACCAGGGCCACGGCAGTGGCGTCCCGGAACGGCAGCGCGCCGTTGCCGGCCACCTCAGTGGCGAGCCCCGGATAGCGCAGCAACATCCCCAGCGCTTCGAGCTCCAGGCCCGATGGACCGCCGTCGCGCAGGGCTGTGGCGGTGGGACCCGGCCCGGCGGGCACGGCGCGCTGGACCGGCCGCCTGACAGGCTCGCGCTGCAGCGCCTCCGCCAGCACGCCGGATTCGATGTTCACCCGCTGGGCCAGCTGCTGGACGTAGAAATTGCGCTCCAGCGGATCCGGTATGGCCTTGATGATCGCCAGCACCCTGCCGGTAAAGGCACGCTTGCCCGCCACGCTGGCCATGTCGGCCTCGCTGGCCAGGCGTTCGATGGCGAAGCCCACGACCTCCTTGGCATTGGCAACGGCATCGCGCCAGGCGTCAGGGTCGCCCCGGATCAGCTCGTCCGGATCCTTCCCGTCCGGGATGCGGATGATCCGCACCTTGCTGACGCTGTGATCGGCCCCGAGCTGGGCCAGCAGCCCCTCGCGGGCGGCAGAGTCGCCCGCAAGGTCGACGTCGTAGCCCAGCGCAATCGCCTCGCCGTATTTCAGCGCCAGGTCGATCTGGCCGCGGGTCAGTGCCGTGCCGAGGCTGGCCACCACGTTCTCAAAGCCGGCCTGGTGGGCGGCCATCACATCGGTATAGCCCTCCACGATGACCGTCAGCTTCTCGCGGCGGATCGCGGCCTTGGCGAGATCGATGGCGAAGAGGGTGTGGCTCTTGTCGAAGAGCGGCCCCGCAGGGGAGTTGAGGTACTTTGGTCCATCCTGCCCGGGCATGATCCGCCCGCCGAGGCCAACCGCCCGACCGGACGAGTCGCGAATCGGGATGATCACCCGACCGCGGAACCGGTCGATCACCCCGCCGCGGTTGGATGGACTGGCAAGGCCGGCACCGATGAGCTCCTCCGTGCTGAAGCCGCGCGACGCCAACCGGCCCGTCAGCGCTTCCCACGTGTTTGGCGCGTATCCCACGGTGAACCGATCCAACGTCTGCTCGCTGAGGCCGCGCTCCTCCAGGTAGGCGCGGGCGCGCTCGCCCTGCCGCGTCTGGATGAGCACCTCTCGGTACCAGGCGATGGCCGCCTCCAGCGCCTCGCGCATGCGCCGCTTCCGCCGATCCTCGCGTGCCGTGCGCTCGGAGAGCTCCACGCCAGCCCGCTCCGCCAAGCGCGTCAGCGCCTCACGGAAGTCGAGGCCGTCACGCTTCATCAGAAACGTGAAGATGTCGCCACCCTCGCCGCAGCCGAAGCAATGCCACGTCTCACGGTCGGGACTGACGATGAAGGATGGCGTCTTCTCCGCGTGGAACGGGCACAGGCCCTTGAACGCGGTGCCGGCCCGCTTGAGGGCCACGGTCTCACCGACGAGGTCGGCGACCGGAATCTTCGATTTGATTTCGGCAGTGATGCCGGAGGAAGAAGAGGTCATACAAACGCGCAGGCCGAACCCGGCCGAATCTGTCAAGGGGTTTGTCAATAGCCGCAGGCTAATTCTACCGCATTGTCAAGTTTGGGGTTCATTTCGTCCAGATCTTTGGCAGGCTGCTTGCTTCCCTTGGCCATTACACTAACTGCACCACAGCGGCTCATGCCTCACCAGATCGACCCGGAGGAGACTCCCACGACCGGCCATGCCCTGCCAGTCGAGGCGGAGGACGCCGAGCAGCTGCAGGCGGCGTCCTGGGGCGCCCATGCGGCACGGCTCCATGGCTTCGCGCTGCTCCTCACCGTCGGTGACGAACCCCGCGCGGCCGCCGCCGCCATCGCGGCGCTCGAGGCCGGCGCCCTGCGCGCCGAGTCGCAGGATTCGGGTCAAGCGGCCGCGTGGCTGCGTCGCGAGGTCATTGGCGAGCTGCGTCGGACGTGGCCGACACCCTATCTGCCGCCGCACGAGCGACATGCCGTCCTGGGCAGGATGGGCGCCACAGATGCGTTGATCTCCTCACTGGAGGGCATGTCAGCTGAACGGCGCGCCGCGCTGGTCGTGGCCTCGATCGAAGGCATGCCGATGGCGGACGTGGCAACCACGCTCGATACAGACCTCGGTGACGCCTATCGCGCCGTCGAGGGAGCGCGCCTCGACTACCTGACGACAGCGGCGCGCATGACTGCATCCGGACCAGCAGCAGGCAAAGGCCCACTCGCGCAGCGCATCAATGAGATACGGGCGCGCGCCAGCACAACGGTGCCGGCCAAGAAGTCCGTATGAAGCGCAGGCAAAGCCGGTCGACCGACCGACCACATCGCCGCTTCCACAGCTGGTTGGTGGCGGCACCGTCCGGCGACCCGCCACGCGAGCTGGCGGTACACGCCGCGAGCTGCCCCGAATGCCAGCGGATGGTCGCGGTCATGGACGATCTGGCGTCCGTCGATCTGGGCCTGGCCGGCCTCCCGGAGGCGCCTGCCGCATCGGGACGTTATGCCTGGCTGATCGTGACGCGTCGCGCAGCGATGGCGGGCGCCGCTATGGCGGCCTTCGCGGCCGTGGCCTTCATCGGCTGGCGCTTCTTCCTGGCCCCGGATGCGCCACTGCTGGCGGCGGATTTCTTCTCCTCTCCAGCCCAGGCGGTCCAGGGCGGAGCCTTCAGCCCGCAGCCGTCGGCCGGCGCCGTCGGGTCGCCGGTGCCCGGGTCACCTGCTGCCGATCCAACGGACGGTCCCGCCACCTCGGCGGCACCGTCACCGGCCATTGGGCCGCCGGTTCCCGGGCAGACAGCACTCCCCTCCATCCAGCCGACAGGCGGGCCTGTGGCGAACGCGCCTCCTGGCACCACGCCTCAGCCGACGTCAGTGGCCAATCCCTCCGCGCCGGCAACACAGCCGCCAACGCCGCCTCCCACACCCAGGGCGACGCCGCGTCCGCCGCCACCCACGCCAGAGCCGACACCGCCTCCGCCGCCACCACCCACGCCTGAGGCGACGCCGGGCGGGCCGTTGCCGGAATGCGCTGATCTCCAGGACAACGACGGCGACGGTTTCATCGACCTGCTGGACCTGGATTGCCTGGATGTCTTCGACCTGAGCGAAAGCAGCTGATGGGGCGCTGAGTACACTCACGCCACCCAGGCCACCCTTCAACGTCCCAGACCGCACCGAGGAGACGCCCACGACCCCGTCGGACGTGTCCAACGACCTGACCGAGGCTGACCTGCTGCGCGCTGCATTCCGGGACCTCCACGGCGCCCGCCTCTACGGATTTGCGCTGCTGGTCACACAGGGCGATCGCACCCGAGCCGCGCAGGCCGCGTCCACGGCACTGACCGCAGGCGCGCAGCGTGCCGTGGAGCTGCGCCATCCGGAACGGGCCGCCGCCTGGCTGCGGCGACGGGCGCTGAAGGAGCTGCGGCGGACGCGTGCCAGCCCGCACGTGACCCCGGGAGAGCGCCACGCCGCCCTGGTCGAGATCGGTTCCGCGGAGCCTGCGATCGCTGCGCTCGCCCAGCTGACGCAGGTGCGGCGCGCCGCGCTGGTGGCCGGCCTGGTGGAACGCTTCGCGTTGACGGACGTGGCGACCATCCTGGGAACTGATCTCGTCGGGGCGCAGCGAGCGCTCTCGGGTGCCCGGCGCGAGTACCTCACCGCGACCAGCCACTGGCTTGAGGCCCTGCCGAGCGCGGCCATCCCCGGCGGCGCGCTCGCCGACCGCGTCGACCGCGTGGCGGCGCGGGCTGTCGGCCCGCGGCGGATGGAAGCCTGAGATGGCACGCGACAGGGAGGCACGGACGAGGGACCCGCACCGGCGCTTCACCCAGTGGCTGGAAACGAAGGGTGACGACGACCCGCCGCGCGACCTGGCGGTGCACGCCGCCGTCTGTGTCGCATGCCAGCAGCGGATCGCGGCCCTGGACATGCTGACCGCGATCGATCCCTCCCTGGCGGGCATGCCACCGGTCCTGCCCCTCCCCGTCGTCGTGTGGCCGCGGATGGTGGGTCGTGCTGCGGTCGTTGCCGGAGGCGTTGCGGCCCTGACCGTCGTCGGTATCGGCAGCTGGCGGCTTATCGAGGATTCGAATCTGGCTGGCCCGGCGGGCGCGTCGCCGACCCAGGCCGTCCTGGGCGGCACCGGGGCACCCGCGCCAACTTCCCCGCCGAGCCTGCCGGCTTCGCCTCAGCCGTCGAGCGGCAAGCCGTCGACCACGGAGCAGCCAGGCACGGCGCAACCATCGGTCGTGGTGCCGCCTCCGGTCATTGGCCAGCCGACGCCGCCCCCGGTCCAGCCCACCGCTCGTCCCACGCTGCGCCCCAGCGCCACGCCGCGCCCGCCGACTCCCGTGCCGTCCACGCCAACTCCCGTGGCGTCCACGCCGACTCCCGTGCCGTCCACGCCGACTCCCGTGCCGGAATCGCCCGCGCCATAGCTGCGGCGGCTTACTTGTCCCGGACTTCGGCCTCGCTGATGGACGCCTGGGCGGCGGCGAGCCGTGCCACCGGAACGCGGAACGGCGAGCACGACACGTAGTCCAGCCCGACCTCGTGACAGAAGGCAATGCTCGCCGGGTCGCCACCGTGCTCACCGCAGATGCCCACCTTCAAGCCAGGTCGGGCGGCGCGGCCGCGTTCGGTCGCGATCCGCACCAGCTGCCCGACGCCATCACGGTCCAGCACCTGGAACGGGTTCTCCGGCAGGATCTTGCGGTCGACGTACTGCAGCAGGAACTTACCCTCAGCGTCGTCGCGGCTGAAGCCGTAGGTCATCTGGGTGAGATCGTTGGTGCCGAAGCTGAAGAACTCGGCGTGCTCGGCAATCTCGCCGGCGGTCAACGCGCCGCGCGGCACCTCGATCATGGTCCCGAACTTGTAGTCCACCTGCTGGCCGCTGGAGCGCACGATCTCCTCGACCTCCGCCTCCAGCACGCGCCGCGTCTCCGCCAGCTCGTTCACGTGGCCGACCAGCGGGATCATGATCTCGGGCAGCGGCGTCTTGCCCTCGGCCGCCACCCGCGCCGCCCCGGCCAGGATGGCGCGCGTCTGCATCCGCACGATGTCCGGGATGAGGATGCCCAGCCGCACGCCGCGCATGCCAAGCATGGGATTGACCTCGCGCATGGAGTCGACCGCTGCCAGCAGCTCCTCCGCCTCGGCCAGGTCGGCTTCCATGGCCGCTCGGTCGGGCTGTCCATCGGCTCCCGCCGCCTTGCCCTGGCGCGTGATGAGCTTCATCGCCCGGGCGGCGTCCTTCTTGCCGAAAACCTTGGCCAGGCCCTTCTCCAGGCCGGGGCTCGCCTGGTCGGCCACGGCATCGGTCTGGACAGAAGGGTCCCCCAGCAGGGTACGGAGGCGGGTCACCTTCTCCAGCAGCTCGTCGTGGGCCGGCAGGAACTCGTGCAGCGGCGGATCGATGAGGCGGATGACGACCGGGAGGCCGTCCATCGCCCGGAACAGCCCGGCGAAGTCGTCGGTCTGCAGGCCCTCGAGCTCCCCCAGTGCCGAGTCGAAGATCGTGATCGCCTCGGAGTCGTCGCCCGATAGCTTCTCGCCGGCGTCGCCCCGCCGCTTGGCCTCTGTGGCCGGACTGGCGTTGAGAATCATGCGCTGCACGGTCGGCAGCCGCTCCTCCTCGAAGAACATGTGCTCCGTCCGGCACAGCCCGATGCCCTGCGCCCCGAAGGCACGGGCACGCTCGGCATCGCGCGGGTAGTCGGCGTTGGCCCACACCTGCAGGCGGCGGATCTCGTCGGCCCAGGAAAGGAGCGTGGCCAGGTCGTGCTCGTCCTCGAAGCGGGCCTCGATGGTGGGCAGCTCGCCGGCGAAGATCTCGCCGGTGGTGCCGTCGATGCTGATCATGTCCCCCTCGCGGACGGTGGCCTTGCCGGCCTTCATCTCGCGCCTGGCGTAGTCGATCCTCAGGGTCTCCGCCCCGGCCACGCAGGGCAGGCCCATCGACCGCGCCACCACCGCCGCGTGGCTGGTCGCGCCGCCCCGGGCGGTGAGCACGCCACGCGCCGCCAGCATGCCGTGCACGTCGTCAGGGCTGGTTTCGATCCGCACCAGGATCACCGGGTCGCCGGCGGCCTTGGCCTCCACCGCCCGATCCGGGTCCAGGATCGCCCTGCCGGTGGCCGCCCCCGGCGAGGCGTTGAGGCCCTTGGCCAGGAATCGGTCGCCGGCCTTGCCCTTCGCCGCCTCGTCGAACCGCGGCAGCAGCAGCTGCACGATCTGGTTCGGGTCGACGCGCTGCACCGCTTCCTGGCGCGACAGGATCCCGTCGTTGGCCATGTCCACCGCGATCTTCACCGCCGCCGGGGCGGTGCGCTTGGCGGAACGCGTCTGAAGCATGAACAGCTTGCCGCGCTCGATGGTGAACTCCAGGTCCTGGACGTCGCGGTAGTGCGTCTCGAGCCGCTCGGCGATGCCCTCGAACTCCGCGTAGACCTCGGGCAGTTCATCACGCATCTGGCTGATCTTGGCCGGCGTCCGCACCCCGGCCACCACGTCCTCACCCTGGGCGTTGGTCAGGTACTCGCCAAAGATGGCCTTCTCGCCAGTGTTCGGGTCGCGCGTGAAGGCGACGCCGGTGCCGGAATCGGACCCCATGTTGCCGAACACCATGGTGACGATGTTCACCGCCGTGCCAAGGTCGTGCGGGATCTTGTTGAACTCGCGGTAGTCGTGCGCGCGCTTGCCGAACCACGAGTCGAACACGGCCCGGATGGCGAGCTCCAGCTGCCGGTAGGGATCGGTCGGGAACGGTTCGCCGGTATGTTTGCGCACGATCTCGCGGTACTTGCCGGCGATGCCCTTGAGGTCCTCCGCGGTGAGGTCGGTGTCGAGGGAGACGCCGCGCTTGTGCTTGAGCGCCTCGAATGGCTCGTCGAACTGCGCGGCCGGGATGTCGAGCACGATCCGGCCGAACATGGCCACGAAGCGGCGCCAGGCGTCGTACCCGAAACGCTCGTTGCCGGTCAGCTCGATCAGGCCGCTGACGGTGTGCTCGTTGAGGCCCAGGTTGAGCACGGTGTCCATCATCCCCGGCATGCTGAAGGCCGCGCCCGAGCGCACGCTGACCAGCAGCGGATCCTTCGGGTCGCCGAAGCCCTTGCCCGTCTCTTGCTCCAGCGCGACCATGTGCGCCAGCACGTCATCCCAGAGCCCCGGCGGCAGCTCCTTGCCGGCGGCGTAATAGGCGTTGCAGGCCTCGGTGGTGATGGTGAAGCCGGGCGGCACGGGCAGGCCGGCATTCGTCATCTCGGCCAGCCCGGCGCCCTTGCCACCGAGCAGGCTGCGCATCTGCGCGTTGCCCTCGGCGAAGGTGTAGATCAACTGGCCCGTGGAGGCCTTGGGCTTGGGACTGCGGCGGGTGGGCTTGGGCGTCGCGCCGGTCGTGCTGGCCATGGGCCTCCACTGGCCTCCGATCGATACTTGGGGAGCAACCGATTGTATCCACTGGTCGCCCGTCGGACACGCACAACGTGATGCTGGCGCGGGTGTCCGCGGGGTGATAGACGCGGATCTGGCTGCGTGACACGCTGGGGTGCCGCCGGCTGCAAGCGACGCCGCGCGCACGAGGACCGCCGTGCCCACACGCCTTTTGCCGGGGACGCTACTGCTGATGGTCGCCTTGATCGTCACAGCGTGGCTGTGGCCGTCTGGTGCGAGTCCGCAAGTCGCATCGGCGGCGACGACCGTCACCGTCCCCCCGGTGGCGGATGCGTGGGTCGACTCGTCCGCACCGAGCGCCAACTTCGGCACGAACAACCGCTTGAAGGTCATGGCCGCAAGCCGACGATTCGAGTCGTTCATGCGGTTCTCCGTGAGTGGTGTCGGCGCAGTCTCCTCGGCCCGTCTCCGGCTGTTCGTGGCCGATGGGAGCACGGATGGCGGAACGGTGCATCTGAGCATCGGCCCATGGAGCGAAGGCGGCGTCATTTGGTCCAACCGCCCGGCAACAGGAATGCTTGTCGGATCGCTCGGAGCGGCTGTTTCGAAAACGTGGATCGAGGTGGAT
>DATEOS010000135.1:0-12384 GCA_035273815.1 Candidatus Limnocylindria bacterium | reverse complement strand
CCTGCCCGGCCGCACGGCGGCCTGAGCGGCCATGGCCATCTGCGGAGCGCGCCCGGCGAGCCGGTTCGGCCCGCTCGGCCGTTCGCGACCACGGCCGCGCACCGTGGCGCAGCCCCGTCGCCGTTCGGGAGCCGGTCGGCGGGCGCAGCGGGTTGGCGGCTTGTCAGGCGTCCTGATCGGGATCGCCGCCGCGGCCGGCCTCGCGCTCTTCCACCTGAGCCAGTCCAGCAACGTGGCGGCGATCGGCTACCAGATCGACGACCTCCAGGGGAGGGTTGCCGTGCTTCGGGCCGAGCAGCAGCAGCTGATCTCCAAGATCGGTGAGGCGCGATCGCCGGCAGTGATCGAGAAGCGCGCCAAGAGCACGCTTGGTCTCGTGGCCCTGCCGCGGAGCGCCGTCTCCTTCGCCCAGCCATCGACCAACAAACCCAACTGAACCGATGACTCCGCCCCGCCCGGGCGGAGTCGGGAGAACGCCATTGCTCGCCAGGACTGACAGCCGTGCCCGCGCCCTGTTCCTGCTCCTGGTGGCGGCCGTCGTCGCCACCGGGATCGGCACGCGGCTGGCCTGGTGGCAGATCGTCGAGCGTGAGCCACTCGTCTCCAGGGCCCTGGAACAGCTGGCCCAGAACGAGGAGATCCCGGCCGAGCGAGGCGAGATCACCGACGCCAGTGGCGTGCTGCTTGCGACCTCGGTCGAGCTGCAGTCCGTCTTCGCCACGCCGCCATCGGTCGAGGATCCGGAGAGCACGGCTGCCCTGCTGGCTCCAGCCCTGGGAATGCACATGGACGAGCTGCGAGACCTCCTGACCAGTGCCGACCCGTGGGTCTGGCTGAAGCGCCGGGTTGACCTGTCGGTCAGCGATCGGATCCGGGACATGGGGTTGGCCGGGATCGGCATGCTGCCCGAGACGAAGCGCGTGTACCCGGTCCAGGGCATCTCGCCGCGGACGACCCTGGCGGCGCAGGTCATCGGCTTCGTCAACGTGGACGGGGTGGGGCAATACGGCATCGAGTCCGCCGAGGACGACCTGCTGGCGGGCTTCCCTGGATCGGTCACGGCCCAGGAGGACGTGATCGGCCGCCAGATTGCCGACTCGGTCCGCGAGCTGCGGCCGCCGGTGGACGGATCGGACATCCAGCTGACCATCGACGCGGGCCTGCAGCACCTCATGGAAGCCGCCATGTGGGGGACCTACCGGCGCAACGCGGCCCAGGGCGTCACCGGCGTGGTGATGGACGTCAAGACCGGTGCCGTGCTGGCCCTCGCCACCTTCCCGTCCTATGACGCGAACAAGTACGGCACGCTGGACCCGGAGGTCTTCACCAACCCCGCCGTGTCAAGCCAGTACGAGCCAGGCTCGGTGATGAAGGCCTTCACCGTGGCCGCCGCGCTGGACGCCGGGGCCATCACCACCCGAGACAAGTTCAGAGACAACAACAATCTGGTCATCGGCGACGTCCGTATCCAGAATGCCGACCGCTATACCTCTCCGTACGGTCATGGCGCCATCACGGCCGGTGACGTCCTGAAGCTGTCGAACAACGTCGGCGCCGCCAAGATCGGCCTGACGCTGGGCCGCGATGGGCTGTACCAGGCCCTCCGCCGCTTTGGCTTCGGCGAGCGGACCGGGATCGAAATCTCCGGCGAGGCCCCGGGCGTCGTCTGGAACCCTGATGGGCCGAACGGGTCCGGGGACCTGACCGCCGCCCAGAACGCCTTCGGCCAGGGCCTGTCGGTGACCGCCATGCAGCTGGTCGCCGGCTACGCGGCCATCGGCAATGGCGGGGAGCTGGTGACGCCGCACGTGGTCGCCGGCTGGACCACGCCCGACGGCGTCGACCACGCGGTAGACCCGCCAGCGCCGCAGCGCATCATGCGCGAAGAGACCGCGGACACCGTCCTGCAGCTGCTGACCGACGCCGTGGACTACGGGATCGCCCAGCCGGCGTCCATCCCGGGCTACTCGGTGGCGGGCAAGACCGGGACCGCCCAGATCGCAGGTCCGATCACGACCCGCGTCCGCACCGGCACCGATGAGCACGGCAAGCCCATCTACAGCAAGACCACGCACTATGGCTACATCAATGGCTGGATCGATTCCAGCTTCATCTCCCTGCTCCCCGCGTCCGATCCGCAGATCGTCACCCTGCTGCTGATCCACCGGCCCGCGACGTGGGGCCTGTACCAGATGGCGGAGCGCCCGGACGACCTGTTCCGCGACCTGGCGCCCGATATCCTCAGCTACCTGGCCATCCCGCCGGACCGTCCGACCCAACCGGTGGCCCGCCGATGACGCTGCTAGACTCGGCCAACCCAGTCGCAGGAAGCCGAGTGCCACCATCGATCCGTCTCGATGACCTCGTGGCCGCCACCGGCGGCCGCCTCCTCGGACCCTCGACCGTCACCCACTTCACCACCGCCGCCGTCGACTCGCGGCACGTCACCCCGGGCAGCCTCTTCGTGGCGCTGCGCGGTGAGCGGGTCGACGGCCATGCCTTCGTGGGCGAGGCCGCAGCCAACGGCGCATCCGCCGCCCTGGTCGAGCGCCCGGTCCGCCTCCCCGCGGGAACCACGCTGGCGTTGGTGCAGGTGCCGGACTCGCTCGCCGCGCTGCAGGAGCTGGCCGCCTGGTGGCGCAGCCGCTCGGCGGTGCGAGTGGTGGGGATCACCGGCTCGACCGGCAAGACCATCGCCAAGGAGATCGTGGCCGACGTCCTGGCCCGGACCCGGACCGTGCTGCGCAACGAGGGCAACCTGAACTCCGAGTCCGGCCTGCCCATGACGCTGCTCCGCCTGGAGCCGGCCCACGAGGCGGCGGTGCTCGAGATGAGCATGTACACCGAGGGCGAGATCGCCCGCCTGGCCGAGATCGCGCGGCCGGAGGTCGGCGTGGTGCTGGCGGTGCATCCCACGCACCTCGAGCGCGCGGGCAGCATCGAGGCCATCGCCCGGGCCAAGTCGGAGCTCCCGGCAGCCCTGCCACGCGACGGGCTGGCGGTCCTGAATGCGGATGACCCGCGAGTCGTGGCCATGGCCGCGGCGACCGCCGCCGAGGTGCGCACCTACGGGCTCCGGCCGGAGGCCTCCGTCCGCGGCGCCGAGATCGAGTCGCTTGGCCTGGCCGGCACCGTCTTCACCCTGCAGGCGCCGTGGGGCACGCGCCGCCTTCGCAGCGCCATGCCGGGCCGGCACCTGGTGCCGCACGCGCTGGCCGCCGCGGTGGTGGCGGAGCGCTTCGAGGTGCCGCTCGACGAGGTCGAGGCGGCGTTGGCGGCAGGCAGCCACGCCGACCACCGCATGGCGCTGCTGACCGCCGCCTCGGGCGCCACCCTCATCGACGACACCTACAACGCCTCGCCGGTCTCGGTCGCCGCGGCGCTCGACTTCCTGGGCGAGACGCCAGTCGCTCCCGGGCAGCGGCGCTACGCGGTGCTGGGCGACATGCTGGAGCTCGGTCCCGACGAGGAACGCCTGCACCGGGAGATCGGTACGCTGGCCGCCGGCATCGTGGATGGCCTGCTGGCGGTGGGGGAGCGTGGCCGCTGGATCGCCGAGGCGGCCCGCCAGGCTGGGCTGTCCCGCGTGGACACCGCGGCTGACGCGGATGAGGCGGGGGCCGCGTTCGATCGGTCCATCCCGGCGACGGCCGGCGACCTGGTGCTGGTCAAGGGCTCACGCGGGGTGGAGCTGGATCGGCTGGTGGATGCGCTGGGCGCCACGCCGTGATCAGCATCGTGGTGGCGCTGCTGCTGGCCTTCGCTGGGGTCCTGCTGCTGGGACCCCTCTATATCGGCCTCCTCCAGCGGCTGGGATTCGGCAAGCGCATCCGCACCGATGGGCCTGAGGGCCACCAGGTCAAGGCGGGCACGCCAACGATGGGCGGCATGCTGATGGTGCTGGTCGTGATGTTCCTGGCCATGGCCATGCGCATCGAGGACAGCGTCACCCTCACTCCCATGCTGGCGCTGGTGGGCGTCGGCATCCTGGGCGCGATTGACGACTACGTGAACGCGCGCACCGGCGTGGGGATGCGCGGCCGCTGGAAGCTGATATGGCAGACGGCTGTGGCGCTGCTCGCCGCGTTCTACGTCCAGCGCCACTTCAACATCACGGTGCTGAACATCCCGTTCCTGGGCGAGGTCGTCGTAGGGGCGCTGTTCTTCGCCCTGTTCATGGCCTTCGTGATCGTGGGCGTCAGCAACGCCGTGAACCTGACCGATGGGCTGGACGGCCTGGCGGCCGGCGTCCTGATCTTCAGCTTCGTGGCCTACCTGCTGATCGCGCTGTTCGACCCACCCGGGCCGCTGGACCCACAGCCCAACCTGGCGATCTTCTGCGCTCTGATCACCGGCGCCCTGATGGGCTTCCTGTGGTTCAACGTGCACCCGGCGCAGATCTTCATGGGCGACTCCGGGTCGCTGGGCCTGGGCGCGACGCTGGCCGTGGTCGCCACCCTGAGCCGGCAGCTGCCGCTGCTCATGATCATCGGCATCGTCTTCTTCGCCGTGATCATGAGCGTGGTCCTGCAGGTCGTCTCATTCCGCATGCGCGGGCGACGCATCTTCCGCATGGCGCCGCTGCAGCATCATTTCGAGCTGGTCGGCTGGGCAGAGGAGAAGATCACGGTCCGCTTCTGGATCGTCAGCGCGCTCGCCGCGCTGCTCGGTTTCAGCGTCTTCCTGGCTACCACCACCGGGCTGTCCTAGGACCGATGCAAGCCATGACAGCACCACTGCCCCTCATCTCCACCGCCGACCTGCGCGGCCGGCGGGTCCTGGTGCTGGGACTGGCCCGGTCCGGCGTGGCCGCCACCCGCATGCTGGTCGACGCGGGCGCCGAGGTGACGGTGTATGACCGCCGCTCACCGGACGACCTGGCCGATGCGCTGGCCGGGCTGGAGGGCCGCACCGCGTCGCTGGCGCTCGCTGTCGAGCCGGCGGAGGCCGAGCTCCTCATGGCCGCGGCAGAGATGGTGGTCACCAGCCCCTCGATCTCGGCGCGCTTCCCGACCACGGACTCGTGGCTGCGCGAGGCCATGGTCGCGGCCGAGGAACGCGGCGTGCCGGTCATGGGGGAGGTCGATCTCTTCCTGTCGCTGACGCGTGCCCGGGTGCTGGCCGTGACCGGCACAAAGGGCAAGACCACCACCACCGCGCTGATCGGCGCCATGCTTGACGCGGCTGGCCTGCCGCACGCCGTGGGCGGGAACATCGGGACGCCGCTGATCGAGCGGGTCGACGAGCTGGGGCCAGCGCATTGGGCGGTGCTCGAGCTGTCCGAACTGCAGCTGCCCACCATCCCGCGCGGTGCCGACATCGCGGTGTACACCAACATTGGGGCGGACCACCTGGACCGGCACGCCTCGGTGGAGGCATACCGCGGCGTGAAGGCGCGGCTGGCCGAGCTGAGCGGCGATGGCATCGTGATCCTTAACGCAGACGACCCTGGTTGTCGCGAGCTCGGCGCCCGCCTGTCCGGCGACCTGCGCTGGTACGGCCTCGACGACGGATCGCTGGCGGCCTCCGTGCGCGACGGGCTGGTGACGGTCGAGGGAGAGCCGGTGCTGCCGGCCGCGGACGTGCCGCTGCCCGGTCGCCACATGCTCGGCAACGTCCTGGCCGCGGCGCTGGGCTCCCGCCTGGCGGGCGCGTCGGCGACCGCGATCGCCGACGGCGTGACCGGGTTCGCGGGCGTGCCGCATCGGCTCGAGGCGCTGGGGGAACACGCGGGGGTGCACTGGGTGAATGACTCGCAGGCCACCATTCCGCTTGCAGCCGTCGCCGGCCTGGAGGCGTTCGCGCCGGCGCCGGTGGTGCTGATCGCGGGCGGCCGTGGCAAGGGCCTGGACTACGCCGCCTTCGTCGAGACGATGGTGCGGCGGGCTCGGGCAGTGGTGCTGATCGGCGAGTCGGCCGACGCGCTGGAGGCGCTGGTCGCAGGCCGCCTGCGGACCCTGCACGCCGCGACAATGGACGAGGCCGTTCGCCTGGCCGCCGAGCTGGCGCAGCCGGGCGACGTGGTGCTCCTTTCACCGGCAGCCGCCAGCTTCGACATGTTTGCCGACTACGCCGCCCGCGGTGATGCCTTCCGGGCGGCCGTCGCCGACCTTTACGGAGGCGCTGCGTGAGCGCGGCCGTCGCGACCGCGCGGCGGGGGGCGGCGTCCCGTGGCGCCACGTCACGAGCATCGGGCGTGCGCCGTGAGCGCCACCACGTGAGCTATCCGCTGCTCACCGCCGTCCTGGCGCTGGTCGCCATCGGCGTGGTGATGGTCTATTCGGCTTCCAGCGTCCAGTCGTTACTGTCGGTCAACGACCCATCGGCAAAGGGCATCCAGCAGGCGATCTGGGCCGTGCTGGGGCTGGGGGCCATGCTCCTGGCCAGCCGCACCGACTTCCGGGTGCTGCGCTTCCTGGCTATCCCCCTCTATATCGGGACGCTGGCTCTGTTGATCGCGGTGCTGATCCCGGGCATCGGTTATGAGGCCTTCGGCTCGCGTCGCTGGATCGTGATCCTCGGCATCGGCTTCCAGCCGGCCGAGCTGGCCAAGCTGGCGATCTGCATCTACCTGGCCCACTGGCTCGACCGGCGGGGCACCAAAGCCCGCAGCTTCTGGAACGGTTTCGTGCCGTTCGGCCTGCTGGTGGCGCCCGGCTTCCTGTTGATCGCGCTGGAGCCGGACCTGGGCACGGCCGGCGTGTACGCGGTCACCGCGCTGAGCATCTTCTTCATGGCCGGCGCCAACCTCGTTTACCTCGGCGCCATCGCCGCGGGCGTGGTCGGCGCCGCGGTGGTCATGATCAGCAGCACGCCGTACCAGATGGAGCGGGTGCGCACCTTCCTGGACCCCTTCCGCGACCCGCTGGATGCGGGCTACAACACGATTCAGGGGCTGCTGGCGCTGGCATTGGGCGGCGTGGTGGGCCAGGGGCTGGGCGCCAGCCGCATGAAGTACCTCTACTTGCCGGCGCCGTCGACCGACTTCATCTTCGCCATCATCGGCGAGGAGTGGGGGCTTCTGGGCACCCTGACCGTGCTGGTCCTGTTCGGGATGCTCGCCTATCACGGCTACCGGATCGCGATCAACGCGCCGGATACCTTCTCCGGTCTGCTGGCCGCCGGGATCACCACCTGGCTGGTGGTCCAGGCCTGCGTCAATATGATGGTCGTCACCGCCCTCATGCCGGTCACCGGCATCCCGCTGCCGTTCATCAGCTACGGCGGGTCGGCGCTCACCCTGAACCTCGTGGCGGTCGGCATCCTGCTGTCGATCTCGCGCGAGACCACCCAGACAGGATCCTTGCTCGATGCGGTATTTGGTGTCGGGCGGCGGGACAGGCGGGCACGTGTACCCCGCGCTGGCCGTCGCGCGGGCCCTGCGCGACGCGCAGCCCGAGCTTGAGCTCGCCTACGTGGGCGGCGTCCGTGGCCTTGAGCGACGGATCGTGACCGCGCAGGCCGAGCTTCCCGTGGCCTATCACGAGCTGACGGTCCGCTCCCTCCGCAGCGGCGGCGTCAACTCGCAGCTGATCACGGATCCGCTGCGCCTGGCCGCATCTGTGCCCCAGGCATGGACCCTCCTCGGCCGCCTGCGGCCGCGAGCGGTGTTCACGAGCGGTGGGTACCTGGGCATTCCGTTGGTCATGGCCGCGCGGGCCCGCGGGATCCCATCCATCGTCTGGGAGGGCAACGTGGTGGCGGGCCGGGCGACCGCGGCGGTGGGCCGGATGGCCACCCGGGTGGCGGTCTCGTTCCCGCCGACGCAGGCGACGTTCCCCGGCCGGGCCTTCGTCTCCGGCACGCCGATCCGTTCGTTCGCCGGCGCCGATCGCCGGGCCGCGCGGCTGTCCTTCGGAGTGCAGCCCGACGACCGGCTGCTGCTCGTCTTCGGCGGCTCGCAGGCAGTGGCGCGCATCACCGATGCCGTGGCCGGGTCGCTGGCGCGGCTGCTGGCCGACTGGCGGGTGCTGCATATCGCAGGGGAGGCGGGCATGGCGGCGGCGGGGGCGAGCCGCGGGTCGCTCGGGGGTGAGCTGGCCGACCGCTACCAGCCGGTCGCCTACCTGACCGACCGCATGACCGATGCGCTGGTGGCCAGCGACCTCGTTCTCGGGCGGGCCGGGTCCTCAACCTGCGCGGAGGTCACCGCTGTTGGGGTGGCCTCGATCATGGTTCCGTATCCGTACGCGGGAGCGCATCAGCGCGCCAACGCCGCCTACCTGGCCGATCGCGGTGCCGCGGTGATGCTCCTCGACGAAGAGCTCAACGGGGAGCGCCTGCTGGCCGAGGCCACCCGACTGCGCGACGACGTGACGCGCGCCCAGATGGCCGCCGCCGCCGCGGCCCTCGGCCTGCCGCACGCCGCCGACACGATCGCCGCCGAGCTGCTCGCGATGGGCGAGGGGCGGCCGCTGCCATCGCTGGCCGGAGGCCCGGCCTGATGGGCTCAGCCGCGGGCGCGGCAGCCGGCCTGGCCCAGCTCGACGCCCTGGTCGCCGAGATGGGCCTGGAGCTGCGCGCGGACACCCCGCTGGCGCCGCTGACCACGTTACGGGTCGGTGGGCCGGCCGACCGCCTGGCCGACGCGCGCGACCGCGAAAGCCTGCTGAGCCTGCTGCGGATCGCCCGCCAGGCTGATGTGCCGGCCTTCGTGCTGGGCAACGGCAGCGACCTGGTGGTTGCCGATTCGGGCATCCGCGGGCTGGTGATCCGCAACCGTGCCAAGGTCGCCTCCATCGTCGACGGCCAGCTCGTCGCCGAGGCGGGCAGCCCGATGGCCATGCTGGTCAAGCGCTGCACCGCCGAGGCGCTGACTGGGCTCGAATTCGGCATCAGCATCCCCGGCACGCTGGGCGGCGCGGTGTGGGCCAACGCGGGCGCGCATGACGGCGAGATGCGCGGCGTGATCGATTGGGTCGATGCCTGGCAGCCGGCGAGCGACACGGTCGCGCGCCTGGGCGCAGCGGAGTGCGCATTCGGATACCGGGAATCGCGCTTCAAGCACGGCGACGAGGTGGTGCTGGCGGCGGCCATCCGCCTGCGTTCCGGCGATGCCGACGCAATTGCGGCGGAGGTGGCCGCGCACCAGGCCAAGCGTCAGGCGACGCAGCCGCTGGCCGACCAGAATGCCGGCAGCGTCTTCCGCAACCCGCCCGGCGATCACGCCGGGCGCCTGATCGAGGCGGCCGGCCTGAAAGGGCATCGGCTGGGCAGCGCCACGGTCAGCACCCTGCACGCCAACTTCATCGTCACCGACCGCGGCGCGCGCGCGACGGATGTCCGGGCCCTGGGCGAGCTGGTGCGCGCCACCGTGGCCGATCGCTTCGGGGTGCAGCTGGCCTACGAGATCGAGTTCGTCGGGGACTGGGATGCCCCAGAGGGCGAGGCATGACGCGGCGACTGCGGGTGGGCATCTTCGCCGGCGGCCAGTCTGCCGAGCACGAGGTGAGCGTCGCGTCGGCGGAATCGGTCCTGCGCGCCATCGACCGCGACCGCTTCGAGCCCTACCTGGTGTACATCGACCGTGAGGGACGCTGGCACCTGCCTGCCGGCCCTGCCGCCGAGCTGGGACCGAACGGCCTGGCCGGCCTGGTAGGAGTCGACACCCCGGCGGCGCATACCGCCCGGCTGCGTGAGGGCGGATCGGCCCTGCCGGCCGTCGCGCAGGAGGATGCGCTGGCGCCGCGCGCCGCGCTCCGCTCGCTGGCGGACGCGATCGACGTCGCGTTCCTGGTGATCCACGGCCCGTTCGGCGAGGACGGCACGCTGCAGGGCTTCCTGGAGCTGGCCGGCATTCCGTACACCGGGGCCGGAGTGATGGCCAGCGCCGTGGCCATGGACAAGATCGTGTTCAAGGACCTCATGCGCGGCCACGGTCTGCCCGTGGTCGACTTCACCTGGTTCCGCCGCAGCGGATGGACCGATGACCCCGACGCGGTCCTGGCGGACATTCGCGCCCGCATCGGCCCGCGCGCCGTCGTCAAGCCGGCCCGGCTGGGCAGCAGCCTGGGCATGTCGGTGGTGCGGGACTCCGCCGAGCTGCCGGAGGCCATCGACGAGGCGCTCCGCTACGACGGCAAGGTGCTGGTGGAGGAGTACGTGGCCGATGCCCGTGAGCTCGAGTGTGGGGTGCTCGGCAACGACCATCCCCAGGTCTTTTCGCCGGGTGAGGTGCGCAGCCACGGCGCGTGGTACGACTACGCCGCCAAATACACGCAGGGCCTGGCCGACGTCTTCCCGCGGGCGGATGTCGAGCCGGAACTGGCGGCGCGCCTGCAGGAGCTGGCGCTGGCCGCCTACACGGCGGTGGACGCGGCTGGCTTCGCCCGGGTGGACTTCCTGGTGCCCGATGGCGCGGTGTACATCAGCGAGATGAACACCATCCCCGGCTTCACGGCCACCAGCATGTTCCCGAAGCAGGCCGACCTCGCGGGGATCGGGTTCGGCGAGCTGATCGACCGGCTGATCGAGCTGGGCCTCGATCGTGCGCGCGAGCAGGGTGGAGGGTACCGATGAGCGGCGCCCGGCCGCGGCGCAAGTCGAGCAGCCATGCGCGGCGGCCCGGCAAGCCGCTTCGGCGCCGGGTCGGCCGCCCGCGACTGCGTGGCGGTGGGCGCATCCTGGCCCTGCTCCTGTTCACGGCCACCATCGCAGGCCTGGTGGCGGCGGCATATGGGCCGTGGATGAGGGTCACCGCCCTGGGTCACACCGGTGACGTGTACACGCCCGCCGACCGTGTCCAGGGGATCATGGACGACTACCGCGGCGTGCCGATCCTGGCCGTCGACCGCGCGGCGCTGCGCGACCGGCTGGCGGCGCTGCCGACGGTGGCGGACGCCCGAGTCGAGCTGCGGCTGCCCGGCGAGCTGCAGGTCGCGATCACCGAGAAACCGCCGGCCTTCCTGTGGCGCACGCAGCGTGCGGTGCTGGTCGGTGCGCGCGATGGCACCATCATCACCGAGCTCCCGCTCACCGGGGTGCTCCCTGACGGGCTGCGCCGGCTGCCGAGCGTGGAGGACGAGCGCTTCGTGTCGCGCCTGCTCGCCGCCGGGGACGTGGTGCCGCCGGCCGAGCTGCGGGTGGCGAGCCGACTGACGGCGCTCGACCCCAGGCTGATCGGCTCGCGGGCCTCGGCGCTCGCCGTCAGGGTCGACTACCAGAGGGGCTTCGAGCTGGAGTCCGTGCAGCCGGCGTGGACGGCGGCGCTGGGCTTCTACCAGCTCGATCCCCGCGAGGATGAGGCAGCCGCCGACGCGCGGCTGGAGCAGCAGCTGGCGGCCATCCGGACCCTGTTCGCCACCCGGCCGGAGCGCAACGTCTCGTGGCTGGATGCCAGCAACCCGGGGAAGGTATATTGGACGCCCTAGAGCTCGCGACGGCACCGACCACGGTCCGAGCGGCGTGCATCGGAACCGACGCTCATGTGGCTTCCCCTGATCGGCCTCGCGGTTGGCATTGCGCTTGGGCTGGTGCTCAACGTGAGTGTCAGCCCGGACCTGGCGCGGTACAGCGCCGTCGCGATCCTGGCGGGCCTCGATTCCGTGCTTGGCGCGGTGCGTGCCGAGCTGGACGCGCACTACGACAACCGCGTCTTCCTGTCCGGCTTCATCACCAACGCCCTCGTGGCGGTCGGGCTGACCTTCGTGGGCGATCGGTTGGGGATCGATCTCTACCTGGTGGCGCTGTTCGCCTTCGGGCTGCGCATCTTCCAAAACGTGGCCCTCATCCGGCGACACTTCCTGTAGGCTCGGGCGCGTTGCGGATCGGGTCCGCCTCGCCGCGCGACCAACGGAGGTAGCTTGGACAGGGAGACGGTGCTGGTCGGCATCGATGCCGGCACGACGAAGGTGACGACGCTCATCGGCGAGGTGGGTCGCTCGGGCGACGTCGACATCATCGGGTATGGCATCGCCCCGTCGGTCGGCATGAAGAAGGGGATGGTCGCCAACATCGACCAGACCGTCCAGTCGATCGCCAACAGCCTCGAGAAGGCGGAGCGCCTCTCCGGCTACAAGATCAGCAGCGCCTTCGTCAGCGTCGGCGGCAGCCATATCTCCAGCCAGAACAGCCGCGGCGTGGTGGCCGTCTCCGGCCACAAGCGCGAGGTCGGCCGCGAGGACGTGGCCCGTGCCACTGAGGCGGCCAAGGCGGTCCAGACGCCGTCCAACCGCGAGACGCTGCACGTCATTCCGCGCGGCTACATCGTCGACGGGCAGGAGGGGATCAAGGACCCGCTGGGCATGAGCGCCGTCCGCCTGGAGGTGGAGACGCACATCGTCAGCGGGGCGGCGACATCGGTCCAGAACCTGACCAAATGCATCGCCAATGCCAGCGTGCAGATCGACGAGCTGGTGATCAGCGCGCTCGCATCGGCCGAGGCGA
>DATEOS010000134.1:0-5282 GCA_035273815.1 Candidatus Limnocylindria bacterium | reverse complement strand
GGCCAGGGCCCGGGTGATGCCCAGCTGCACGATGGTCACCGACAGCGCGGAGGCGGCCGAGGCGAGGCCGGCGAACAGCAGTGACAGGCGCAGGGTGCGGACCCGGCCGAGCCGGTCGGAGATCACCCCCCACACCGGCTGCATCAGCCCGTAGGTCAGGAAGTAGTAGCCCGCGGTCTGCACCAGCGCGGCCAGCGGCACGTCCAGCGCGCCGGCCATCACCACCAGCATCGGCGGCATGGCGAACCGGTCCACCGTGCTGACGAAGGTGGTCGTCCGGAGCAGCCGCAGCGAACCGCGGGCCGGCGTCACCGGCCGTACTTCCGGCGAAGGTCCTCGACCGTCGCCATCGCCGCCGGGTCCACCTTCCCGCCGGCGACCAGCCCGTCGGTGGGGGAGAGCAGCCGCTCGAGGTAGCGCCGGGCCAGGTCGTCGGGGAGGTGGAGGGCGGTCGACGCCTCTTCGACCACCAGGTCGTGATACGAACCGGCCAGGATGGCGTCGGCGGTACCGATCAGAGCCCTGGATAGATCGGACATGTCCGAAAGAGCGACGAGAACCGTACCCAGGTAGGGCTGCGGCGCCGAGCCGATCAGGGAGAGGCCGGCGGCGGAAGCGACCAGCTCGTTGCCGGCGTTCAGCATGGTCGCGTCGCACTCGCCGGCCAGCAGCGCCCGCAGCCGCTTGGGCGTGGAGCCGAGGGTGACCAGGTTCCGCTCGGTGATGCCCAGATCGTCGAGGATCGCGTACATGGCGAAGGCGAAGCCGGAGGTGGGCACGTCCACGCCGAACCGGGACCCGGACAGCTGTCCGGCCGGCAGCCGGGAATACAGGCCCAGGCCCATGCCGCGGTCGATCGCCGCCAGCACCCGCACGTCCACCCGGCCGCGGTGCCCGAGCACGTTGTCCGGACTGGTCAGGCCGGCGTCCAGCGAGCCGTCGGCGAGCGCGGCGAACTGCGCCGGTGACGAGGCGACCGGCACCTCCTCGACCGGCTCGCCCAGCCGCCCGGTCCGCCGGGCGACGCGCAGCAGGACCGACGGGGTGAACGTTCCGACGCGGATCACCGGGTCAGCTTGCCGCAACCGATTGCATCAAATCAAGACTTGTTTCTACGGCGTCGACGAGGAGGGTTGACACCCGCGAAACATCCCGTCCATGCTGGCTTCGCAAACGATTGCGGCCTCACCGGAGAGGGCACCCGATGATCGATAAATTCCCCCGGCACACCCGGCGTACCGTTCTCGCCGCCTGGATGGCGGCCGTTGTCAGTCTCGGCGCCTGCGGCTCGCGTCCCTCGGAGCGCGCCGCCACCGAGACCGACAAGCCGATCACCATCGGCATCTCGCTGCCGCTGACCGGCGACTTCTCCCAGCCCGGCGGCGAGGCCAAGCGCGGGTACGAGGTCTGGGCCAGCCAGATCAACGCCGCCGGTGGCCTGCTCGGCCGGCAGGTCCAGCTGAAGATCGTCGACGACGCCAGCAGCCAGGACACCGTCGTCACCGACTACACCAAGCTGATCACGCAGGACAAGGTCGACCTGCTGCTCGGCACGTTCTCCTCGCTGCTCAACTTCCCGGCCTCCGCGGTCGCGGAGAAGAACGGCATGGTGTTCGTCGAGCCGGCCGGCGGTTCGCCGAAGATGTTCACCCGCGGCTTCAAGTACCTGTTCTTCGCCCAGCCGGCCACCGCACCGCACCAGGCGGACGTGTTCGTCGACTGGATCAAGTCGCTGCCGGCCGACCAGCGGCCGAAGACCGCGGCGTACCCGACCCAGGACGACCCGTTCGCCGCCCCGGTCATCGAGAGCATGGAGAAGCAGCTCAAGGAGCTCGGCGTGCAGACGGTGTTCAGCGAGACGTACCCGCCGGACACCACCAACTTCCAGTCCATCGCCAGCCAGATGGCCTCGAAGAAGCCCGACCTGATCGCCCAGGGCGCGGTGTTCGAGGACGGCGTCGGCCTGGTCCGGTCGCTGAAGCAGCTGGACTACTCGCCGAAGATGATGTTCCAGACCTCGGCGCCCAGCAACGCCGGGCAGTACAGCGACGGCGTCGGCGTGGGCAGCACCGAGGGCGTCTTCTACACGGTGTCCTGGCACCAGGACGCGAAGACGCCGAAGAACCCGGAGTTCGTGGCGGGCTACAAGAAGGCGTACGCCGACGCGGACCCGGCCGAGGACGCGGCCGACGCGTACGCCGCCGCCGAGGTGCTGGCCGCCGGCGTGACCGCGGTCGGCTCGCTGGACCAGGCCAAGCTGCGGGACTGGCTGCACGCCAACGAGGTGCAGACCATCCTCGGCCCGCTGTCCTGGGAGGCGACCGGCGAGCCCAAGGGCAAGTTCCTGCTCGCCCAGTGGCAGTCCGGCAAGGCGCAGGTGGTGGCACCGGCCGAGGCGGCCACGTCGACCACCGTCGTCAACCCCAAGCCGGACTGGAAGTAGGGGACCGCTCGATGACCCAGTTCGTCCAGGCGCTGGCACTCGGCGTGCTGATCGGCGGCATCTACGCGCTGATGGCGTCGGGGCTCACCCTGATCTTCGGGGTGCTGCACATCATCAACATCGCCCAGGGTGCGTTCCTCATCCTGGTGGCCACCTTCACCTGGTGGTTGTGGCGGACCATCGGCATCGACCCGATCCTGTCCGCGGTCATCACCACGCCGATGATGTTCGGGCTGGGCTGGGTCACCTACCGGTTCGTGATATCCCGGATCAGGGGTCAGGCGCCGTCCATGTCGGTGCTGCTGACCTTCGGGCTCGCGCTGGTCATCGAGGGGTTCCTCAACGTCACGGTGGGCAACCGGTTCCGCTCGGCCACCCCGTCGTACTTCGAGGAGTCCTTCTCCGTCGGCGGCATCCTGCTGCCGAAGGCCCAGGTGTACGGGTTCCTGGCCGCCGTGCTGGTGCTCGGCGGCCTGTACCTGATGCTGACCCGCACCTGGGCCGGCCGGGCGATCCGGGCCACGTCGCAGAACCCGTCCGCCGCCGCCCTGGTGGGCATCGGCGCGACCGCCACCGCCGCGCTGGCGTTCGCGCTGGGCAGCGCGTCCGCCGGTGTGGGCGGGTCGATCCTGTCGACGCTGTACCCGTTCTTCCCGGCCTCGCACTACGACTGGATCTCCCGGCTGCTCGGCATCGTGGTGCTGGGCGGTATGGGCAGCCTGCCGGGCGCGCTGACCGGGGCGCTGATCCTCGGCCTGGCCGAGACGCTGACCGCCACGTACGGCGGGCTGCAATGGTCCACCCTGGTGTTCTACCTGGTGATCATGGTGGTCCTGCTGATCCGGCCGGAGGGCCTGTTCGGCGCGCGATTGCGGGAGGATGCCGCATGAAGCTCTTGAGGCGGATTCCGCGGCAGCACCTGATCGCCGGCGTGGCGCTGGTCGTGCTGCTCCTCTACCCGGTGGTCAACCCCTGGCAGCCGTACCCGCAGGGCGTGCTGCTGATCGCGTTCCTGCTGGCCGTGCAGTCGGCCAGCTGGAACATCATCTCCGGGTTCGCCGGTTACGTCTCGCTGGGCCACAGCATGTTCCTCGGGCTCGGCTCGTACACCGCGGCGATCATCGCCCTGCACACCGGCATCAACCCGCTCTGGGTGGCGCCGCTGGGCGGGGTCACCGCGGTGGTGGTGGCGGTGCTGATCGGCTCGGTGGTGCTGCGCACCCGCGGGCACGCGTTCGTCATCATCACCATCGCGCTGCTGCTGGCCGCGCAGATCGTGGCGACCAACTGGAAGTCGCTCACCAACGGCTCCGACGGCATCACGCTGGAGCTGCCGTTCTGGAGCAACGACTTCCAGAACATGCCGTTCTACTACATCTTCCTGATGCTGCTCGTGTTCACCGTGCTGTTCTGCGCGTGGATCACCCGCACCAAGTTCGGCACCGGGCTGATCGCCATCCGCGAGGACGAGGGCAAGGCCGCGGCGATCGGCGTCAACACCACCATCTTCAAGATCATGGCGTACGCGGCCAGCACGTTCTTCATCGGCGTGGCGGGCGGGGTGTACGCGTACTTCCAGACCTTCATCAACCCGGTGGGCGCGTTCGCCATCCTGGGCAGCGTGCTGATCGTGCTGTCCGCACTGGTCGGCGGCCGCGGCAGCCTGTACGGCCCGGTGCTCGGCGCGTTCATCGTGTCGCTGCTCAACGAGGGCGCCACGGTCTGGGGCGGCGGCGCCTCCGCCCGGGTGCTGCTGCTCGGCGCCATCCTGATGCTGGTCGTGCTGTTCCTGCCGGCCGGCCTGCTGCCGACGGTCCAGAAGGCGTGGCGCAAGCGGCACCCGGTGGAGACCGAGTTCACCGACCAGGTCGGCGCCCTGTCGCACAACACCGCGGTGGTCCGCGAGCGGCTGGAACCGGAGGTGACCACCGCCCCGGGCTTGCTGCTGGAGGTCAAGGGGGCCACCAAGCGGTTCGGCGGCCTGACCGCGGTGGACCACGCCGACCTGACCGTCGAGCGCGGCACCATCACCGCGTTGATCGGTCCCAACGGCTCCGGCAAGACCACCCTGTTCAACCTGATCACCGGCACCATGGCCGCCGACGAGGGCGAGGTGTGGTTCGACGGCAAGCGGATCGAGAAGCTGAAGCCGTGGACCCGCGGCCACCTCGGGCTGGGCCGCACCTTCCAGGTGACCCGGCTGTTCAAGGAGATGACCGTCCTGCAGAACGTGGTGGCGCCGTTGCCGGACAGCCGGCTGCGGACCATCCTCGCCGACGCGGTCAGCGGCGCCGAGGCGCAGCGCGCCCGGGACCTGCTGGACATCGTCGGGCTCGGCTCGTTCGCCGGGCAGCGCGCCGGCGACCTGTCGTACGGTCAGCAGAAGCTGGTCGAGCTGGCCCAGGTGCTCATGCTCGAACCGAAGCTGATCCTGCTCGACGAACCGGCCGGTGGCGTCAACCCGAGCCTGCTCGGCCGGCTCACCGAGGTGATCCGCGAGCTGAACGCCAGCGGCGTCACCTTCCTGGTGGTGGAGCACAACATCCCGCTGGTGCTCGAGCTGTGCGACCCGGTGTACGTGTTCGCCCGCGGCCGCAGCATCGCCCGGGGCCGGCCGGACGCCATCCGCAACGATCCCGTGGTGCTCGACGCGTACCTCGGTGAGGACTGGAGGCCGACCCATGCTCACAGTTAGCGGCGTCACCGCCGGCTACGGCGGCGGTGACGTGCTGCAGGGCGTCGACCTGCACTGCGCCGAGGGAACGGTGACCTGCATCGTCGGGCCCAACGGCGCCGGCAAGTCGACCGTGCTGAAGGTGATCAGCGGGCTGTTGCGGTG
>DATEOS010000133.1:0-2019 GCA_035273815.1 Candidatus Limnocylindria bacterium | reverse complement strand
GCGCCCGCCCCGAGGGCGATGTCACGGGCCCCGGCCGCGCGGCCGAGCACCTCGCCCGCCGGATGGGTCGACGACCACCCGACCCACGGCGTCGCGGCGAGCCGCGGACTCACCACGGCCGACACCCCCAGCGCGATCCGCGACGCCGCGAGGGCCCGCCCACCCACTTGCACCAGCCGGTCCAGCTCCACGCCGTCCACCCTTCGCTCGGCGGCAGAACTACCCGACGTCCGCAGGTCTGATGCGCCACACCGGAAGCGCGCCCAGGGACAAGTAGTTAGCATGTGTCAAACAAGTAGGCGAGGGGATGTGGTGCGCGTGGCGGCCGAGACGGCGCTGCACCGGGCCGGGGCGGACGGAACCCGCCGGGACCACCATGCCGAGCGCTACAAGTGGGTGGCGCTGTCCAACACGACACTCGGGCTGCTCATGGCCACGATCAACTCCTCGATCGTGCTCATCGCGATGCCCGACATCTTCCGCGGCATCGGGATCGACCCGCTGGGCGCGGGCAACACCGGCTATCTGCTGTGGATGCTCATGGGCTTCATGGTGGTCACGGCCGTGCTCGTCGTCGGGCTCGGCCGGTTGGGCGACATGTACGGCCGGGTCCGGATCTACAACCTCGGCTTCCTGATCTTCGCGATCTCGTCGGTCCTGCTCGCGGTGACGTGGATGCAGGGCGACGCCGCGGCGCTGTGGCTCATCGGCTGGCGGATCGTCCAGGGCATCGGCGGCGCCTGCCTGATGGCCAACTCCAGTGCGATCCTCACCGACGCCTTCCCGCCGCGGCAGCGCGGGACCGCGCTGGGGATCAACGGCGTCGCCGCGATCGCCGGCTCGTTTCTCGGGCTGGTGATCGGGGGCCTCCTCGGGCCCGTCAACTGGCACCTGGTGTTCCTCGTGTCCGTGCCGTTCGGCGTCTTCGGCACGATCTGGGCCTACCTCAAGCTGCGCGACACCGGCGAGCGCCGCCCCGCCCGGATGGACTGGTGGGGCAACGTCACCTTCGCCGTCGGCCTGGTCGCCGTGCTGGTCGGCATCACCTACGGCATCCAGCCCTACGGCGCCCACGTCATGGGCTGGACCAGCCCGTTCGTGCTGACCTGCCTGATCGGTGGCGTGCTGGTGCTCGCCGCGTTCGTCGCCATCGAGCTGCGGGTGCCGAACCCGCTGTTCGACCTGTCGCTGTTCAGGATCCGGGCGTTCACCCTCGGCAACACGGCGAACCTGCTCGCCTCGCTCGGCCGCGGCGGACTGCAGTTCGTCCTGATCATCTGGCTGCAGGGCATCTGGCTGCCCCAGCACGGCTACTCCTTCGAGGAGACGCCGCTGTGGGCCGGCATCTACATGCTGCCGTTGACGATCGGCTTCCTGATCGCGGGGCCGCTGTCGGGTGTGCTGTCCGACCGGATGGGCCCGCGCTGGTTCAGCACCGGCGGGATGGTGCTGACGGCGGTGAGCTTCCTGCTGCTGGAGCTGCTGCCCGTCGACTTCTCCTACATGGCCTTCGCCGCCCTGCTGTTGCTCAACGGCGTCGGCATGGGCCTCTTCTCCTCCCCGAACCGCGCGGAGGTGATGAACAGCCTCCCCGCTCGGGCGCGTGGCGCCGGGGCCGGCATGAACGCCACCTTCCAGAACTCGGGGATGGTGCTCTCGATCGGCCTGTTCTTCACCCTCATGATCGCCGGGCTGGCGAACACCCTGCCGGCGGCGCTGTCGAGCGGGCTGACGGCGAACGGCGTTCCTGCCGCCGATGCCGCCCGGATCGCCGAGCTCCCGCCCGTCGCCGTCCTCTTCGCTGCCTTCCTCGGGTACAACCCGGTGCAGCAGTTGCTGGGGCCGGTGCTCGCGACGCTGCCTGCGCAGCAGGCCGAGTACCTCACCGGCCGCAGCTTCTTCCCGCAGCTGATCACGGGCCCGTTCTCCGACGGCCTCACCGCGGCCTTCTGGTTCGCGATCGTCGCCTGCCTCATCGCTGCCGTGGCCTCCTGGTTCACCGGCACGCGCGGCCGCGCG
>DATEOS010000132.1:0-2393 GCA_035273815.1 Candidatus Limnocylindria bacterium | reverse complement strand
CGACGCGGCAGCCAGCGCCACCCGCCTTGGTCTGCTGCCCCCGCAAAACTAAGGCTCTTCCCGATGTCCGGCCCTCCAGCCGGCGGGACAGTCCCTCCCGAGACCAGCCGCCGATCCATTGGTTGCGCCGTTCGGCGCAGTCGGCAGCCGGACTGGGAAGGGACAAATGATGAACTCGGCAGACACACTGCCACGCGACGGGCGCCGCCTTGCGACGGTGCCGATGCGCGCGGTTGCCCTCGCGACCGCCGTGCTCGTGATCCTGGCCACGGCCGGCGGAGCGGCCGCCAGCGGCGCCGAGCGGTCCACGCAACCTGTCGTCCGGATGTGGGACGGAACGCCGGTCGGCAGCTCCATGCTCATTCGGACCGACTTTGGTATCACGGCGGCATACCACACCACGCAGGTACCCGCCGGGCAGGCCGTGACCCTGTGGTTCGTGGTCTTCAACAACCCATCGGCCTGCACCGGACCGTGCGGCGCGGTTGACCTGTTCTTCAACCCGGCTGCGCAGGGTGATTTCCTGGTGGCGGCCGGTCACGTCATCGGCGGCAGTGGGCGGGCCAATTTCGGCGGCAGCCTGCGCGTCGGCGAAACCGCCGGGTCAGCCTTCGCGGAGATCGGGATGCCCGAGCGTGCCATCGGCCTGACGAATCCGCGTGGCGCCCAGGTCGCGCTCCTTCTCCACAGCCACGGACCGGCGTTGACCGGTACCGCCCTGGCCTCCCAGCTGAGCTCCTTCACCGGAGGCTGCCAGGTCTTCCAGGGCGACCTGGAGATGCCGGGTTCCGGTCTGGCTGATGGTCCAGAGGACGTGCCGGACGCCGTCGGCGAGTGCTCCACCATCCAGGCCTCAGTCCACTTCAACCCCTGAGACACCTTCAAACGCGGCCGGTCCATCCATGGGCCGGCCGCTTCCGCAAGGAGCCTCCGATGACAGACCTGAATTTCCCAATGTCGCGACGCTCGCTCCTGAGGGCCACGCTCTCCGGCGTCGCGCTCGCGCCGCTTGTGGCGCTGGCGCCCATGCGGGCGCACGTCTGGGCCGAGTCGGGTGCATCCCCATTGCCGGTGGATGAGTTTGATGCTGGCGTGGTGACCGCCTGGACCGACGAGATCCTCGCTGTGATCCGGGCCACGCCGGGGTATAGCCCGCCGGTGGCGGCCCGAGCGATTGGATACACCGGCGTCGCGCTGTACGAGTCACTTGTCCCCGGAATTCGGGAGCGTCGGTCGCTTCGCGGGGTCGTGAGCGGCCTGCCTGGGCTGATTCACCCGGCAGCGGATACAGCCTATGCGTGGCCGGTCGTCGCGAGCGCGGCGCTGGCCGAGATCACGCGGCTGCTCTTCCCCACGGCGCCGCCTGAGCGCCAGATAGCCATCAATCAGCTGGAGGCCGCGCAGCTCGCGACGGCGCCGCGCGCCATGCAGGTGCGATCCGTCAAGCGCGGTCGCGACGTTGCGCGGGCGATCTTCGAGTGGTCGCAGTCAGACGGCGGGCATGAGGGATTCAGGCGCAACGTGGACCCGACCTACCTCCCGCCGCGCGGCCCGGGCCTTTGGGAGCCGACGCCCCCCGCGTTCCTGCCTCCACTTCAGCCGCGCTGGGGCAGCAATCGAACGTTCATCGGCTACGGACATGGCGCCCAGCCGGGTCCGCCACCGTCCTATTCCACCGATCCCGGCTCTGTGTGCTTCGCGGAGGCCAACGACGTGCGGGTGACGGTTGAATCCCTGAGCATGGAGCAGCGGGTGATCGCCGAGTTCTGGGCCGATGATCCCGGGAGGACCGCCACCCCTGCCGGCCATTCGCTGTCGATCTTCAGTCAGCTCGCGCGCCAGCAGGACATCTCGCTGGCGGCGGCGGCCGAGGGATTCGCCCGGCTCGGCATGGCGCTGTCGGACGCCTTCGTCATGTGCTGGCGGGCGAAGTACCTCTACAACCTGTTGCGCCCCATTACGTACATCCGACAGGTGATTGAGCCCGGCTGGGGCAATCCGCTGCCGGTCACGACGCCACCATTCCCCGAGTACACCTCGGGACACTCTGTGCAGTCCGGTGCGGCCGCCGCTGTGCTCTCATCGCTGCTGGGACCCGTGGCGTTCGTGGACCGCACCCACGAACCGCGTGGGTTGGGCGCACGGGAGTTCCCGTCGGTTGAGGCGGCGGCGTCGGAGGCGGCGATCTCACGGCTGTATGGCGGCATTCATTTCCGCTCGGCCATCGAGCGCGGTCTGGAACAGGGAGGGTGCATCGGCGGCCAGGTGGCGCGTCTTCCGCTGCGCGTCTGACCAGCATGATGCCGATGCGGCTATCCCAGAAGGCGTCGATCCAGACGGCAGGGCCGCCCGGAAAAATGCCGCGTGAGTCCCCAACGTTGTCTCCGGTAGTG
>DATEOS010000131.1:0-2645 GCA_035273815.1 Candidatus Limnocylindria bacterium | reverse complement strand
CGCTGCTGGTGGCGCTGTTCGAAGAGAAGTTCACGGTGGCGGGCATCGGGGCCACGCTGTACTGGGCGGTGACGACCGTCATCGGTTCGGGCGATCCGAGCTACGTCACCAGTGCGGGCGGCTTCATCGTCGCGTGGCTGCTCGCGTTCTTCGGGGTAGCCATCGTGGCCGCCATGACGGGGGCGGTGGTGGGGTTCGTCATCGACTTTCTGCTCAAGGAGGGCCAGGGCATGGGCGCGGCCGGGTTCCGTGACCACATCGTCGTCTGCGGCTGGAATAGCACGGCTCGCGACCTGATCGAGGAGCTGAAGACCGACGAGTACCAGACGAAGGTCGTGGTCCTGCACGATAGCGAGCGCAACCCGGCCGGGGACGGCGTGTATTTCGTGCGCGGCGACATCACCGCCGAGGCGGACCTGCGTCGCGCCGGCGTCCCCGAGGCTGCCAGTGCCATCGTCTTTCCGGCGGCGGGCACCAACGAGGCGGACATGCGCTCCATCCTGTGCGTGATGGCCATCGAGTCGATTGCGCCGGAGGTGCGAACCGTGGTGGAAGCCAACAACCCGGCCCACGTCGAGCACTTCCGCAGGGCAAGGGCCGATGAGGTGTTGGTGACCTCAACCCTCGCTTCGCGCCTGCTCGCCCGATCGGCCCTGTACCCGGGACTGTCGGAGCTGGTCACTGACCTCGTGTCGGGCGGGAAGGGGTCGGAGCTGTACCGCATCCAGATCCCCGAGGACATGTGCGGCCTCTCGGTCGACGAGTTCTCCGCCCGTCTGCGTGCGGATCACAGCGCGACCCTACTCGCCGTCAGCCGCCGCGGCCACGTGTCAACCAACCCCGCCACGGATTTCAAGATGCAACCCGGCGACGACGCCGTGGTCGTGGCCGAGTCGCTCGGTACCCTGGCGCCGCTGCGGCTGGCGCAGGACTGACGGCGTGGCCCGGACTGTCCTGACCGATGCGGAGCGGATCGCCGCCCTCAAGGCGGAGCGTGATCGGGCGCTGGCGCGCGCCTACGAGCTGTCGGTCGCCTACCTGCAGACGCTGGATGAGCGCCACGTCGGTCCGCTGACCGATGCCCGTGGGATCCGCGAGCAGCTGCGCTCCGAGCTGACCGATGGCGGCGAGGACGCCGAGTCGGTCATCGCCGACATGGCCGCGGCGCTCGACCGCGGGATCGTGGCCTCCACCGGCCCCCGGTACTACGGCTTCGTGATCGGCGGTTCCCTACCGGCTGCCACTGCCGCCGACGTGCTGACCACCGCATGGAACCAGAACGGAGCGCTGCACGCCCTCTCCCCGGCGGCGGCCGCGGCCGAGGAGATCGCCGGCGAGTGGATGCTCGACCTGCTTGGCCTGCCGGCCGACGCCAGCGTCGGGTTGCCGACCGGCGCCGGACTGGGAAACGCGGTGGGCATGGCCGCGGCTCGCCACCGGCTGCTGCAGCGCGCCGGCTGGGACGTGGAGGCGGCGGGGCTGTACGGCGCGCCGGAGATCGTGGTGCTGATCGGCGACGAGGCACACGCCACCGTGCTCACTGCGCTCCAGTACCTGGGCTTCGGCCGCGAGCGGGTCACGCGCATCGCGGTCGACGAGCAGGGGCAGATGCGGATGGACGCCTTGCGGAAGGCAGTAGGGGAGATGGACCCGCAGGCGCCGCTGCTCGTCATCGCGCAGGCCGGCAACGTCAACACCGGCGGCTTCGACCCGGTGGGCGAGATGGCTGACGTGACGGCCGCGCACCCGAACGCCTGGCTGCATGTCGACGGCGCCTTCGGCCTGTGGGCCGCCGTCTCTCCGGAGCTGCGGCACCTGGTGGCCGGCGTCGAGAAGGCCGACTCCTGGTCGACCGACGCGCACAAGTGGCTGAACGCCGGCTATGACTGCGGCTTTGTCGCCGTGCGCGACCCGGAGGCACATCGCTCGGCCATGGCCGCCAGCGCCGCATACCTGCTGCGCAGCGACCAGCGCGAGTCGTGGGAGTACGTTTTCGACAGCTCCCGGCGCGCTCGCGGCTTCGCCCTGTATGCCGCCATCCGTTCGCTTGGCCGCGACGGGATCCGGGAGATGGTCGAGCGCTCCTGTCGGCTGGCGCGCCGCATGGCCGATCAGCTGGCCGAAGGCGGCGTGGAGATCCTGAACGACGTGGTGCTCAACCAGGTGCTGGCGCGCTTCGGCGACGATGCGCGCACCCAGGCGGTGATCGCCCGGGTGCAGGCCGATGGCACCGCCTGGATGGGCGGCACCTCCTGGCACGGCCTGGGCGCCATGCGGATCAGTGTCAGCAACTGGTCGACCTCGGAGGCCGACGCTGATGCATCGGTCCAGGCCATCCTGCGCGCGACTGCCGAGGTGGATCGGGCATGAGCGGTGATCCCGTCAGCCTGCGCGAGGCGTGGCTCGACATGGACGGCCGGCGGCTGCTGTACCGCACCAATGTGGAGCCGGGGCCGCCAGCGGACGCCCCGACCCTCATCCACGTCCATGGCTTCGCAATCTCGGGCCGCTACCTCATGCCGACCGCCTGGCGACTGGCCCCCGAGTTCCGGACCTACGTGCCCGACCTGCCGGGCTTCGGTCGCAGCCAACGCCCGCCGCACCCCTTCGGCATCCCGGAGTTGGCCGACGCCCTAGGGCGCTTC
>DATEOS010000130.1:0-3291 GCA_035273815.1 Candidatus Limnocylindria bacterium | reverse complement strand
CCTCTGCACGGGCGAGGTCGGCCCAGATCTCGATCGATTGACGCATCTGCGGGACGTGCATCTCCTGGCGAAGCCGTTCGACCTGGACGTGCTGGAGAGCACCATGCGGCGGGCCATGGCCGACGGGGCCTGACGCCAGCGCAGCATGGGAAAGGTCGCGCGCCCGGGGGGAGTGGACGCGCGACCTCCCAGCGAAGCCTAGCGGCGTCGTCTGTATGAATGCTGACGTAGCGCCGGGCGCAAATCATGCGGTCCAGGCGGATCCGTCGCGGGCCGAAGGTGAGACGCCGGGCACGGTCTGCCCGGCGGCTCGTGGTTCAGGGCTGGCTCGACAGGACCCGTACGGCGCCGGTGTGGAATCGGACGCACAGCTGCGTCCTCCCGCCCGGGCCGTTGCGCACGAATAGCCTGGCACGATTGGCCCTTGGAGCGACAACCGGCGTGGTGACCTCGTGGAATTCGAAATACTCGTTCGTGAAGACGCGCCCATCGAAGTAGCCGGCCCATCCGGCCGCGCTCTCGCCGTGAATCGCGTGCCCGAGATTGGTAAACCCGGCGACGGCGCGGCTGCCTTCGCCCGTGGCCTGTCCACGAACGCCGGTCGCGCCCGGCGCGCTGCTCACGCCGCTCACGCCCAGGCCGCGCCGGGCCTGGCTGTTGCCTTCAACGCCGATCACCCCATTGCCGATGACGCCCTGTCCGCCGCCACCGATGGCATGGATGCCGGCCGCGTGGAGGCTCCGGGCGAAGAGGGCGGTGTTGTGCTCACTGGACGCCCACACTCCCTGGGCGCGGACCGATGTGCCGAACACGCCTACGCCAGTGGACGAGTGTCCCGCGACGCCGATGCCCGACGTCGCGGTTCCATCGACGCCGGTGCCGCCGCTGGCAAGCGCCTTCACGGCGACCGCACTCGAGCGGGACACCACGACCTTGAGCGCGTTGCCAAGGCGATCGCTCCCGATGCGGGTCAGCGTCGTGATGGTCCCGGCCGAGTTCGACAGTCCCAGCTTCAGCGCGTCACCTGTCTGCGCCTGCGCCGGCCTGGGCATCCCCACGGCTGCGGCGGCCAGTGCGCCCAGGCCCCCGAGAGCGCCTGCCATGAGCGCGCGCCTGGATGACGTTGTCTGCGTCGCCGGCTTCTCGCCGTGCATCGACATGTGGCACCTCCCCAATTCGCCGCAATGCCACGGCCTCATGGGCAGGGTAGGACGGTTCGCGCGGCTTGGGTAGAGATCGATGGTCCGGGGCAGCGGCCTACATCGACTGGTAGAGCGTGAAGAGTTGCGGGACATCCCCCGTCATCCTTGCTCGCAGCTCCGGACTCAGATCGCCAAGCAGCTCGCCGTCGACGTCGCCCGTCGCGATGATCGGCTCCATGAATTCGGCAAGGTGCTCGGCGTGCTCGATGAGCGCTTGCGAGTCTCGGTACCGTTCGATGACGACGGCCTGGGACTGATCGTCGTTGAAATAGGTGTCGTACTGCAGGGTCCCCGTGTCCTGCGAGCGCACGACCTCCATGCATTGTGCCGACAGGCGCTTGAACTCCTCGACCTTGCCCTCATGAAACTTGAAACGGGCAATACCCAGAAGCTCGGTCACGGTGACACCTCCCACTGTTCGGCGAATCGACGGGGCCCGACGATCAGCCAGCGCCGCAGCAGGGGTGACCTCAGCGGAAACCCAAGGCCGTTGCGGGAGCAGCGCCCAGCGGTGCCATCGGAGCAGTTATGAGGGTCGGCCGCCTCCCCCCAGGGCACGGGTTAGAAAGCAGCCGACCCTTTCGGTCAGCGACACCGCAAGCGACATGCCGAACGACGGCCAATATGTGGTGCCGGAGGTGAGACTTGAACTCACACGAGCTTGCGCTCATCGGTGTTTGAGACCGACGCGTCTGCCGATTCCGCCACTCCGGCACGTGGCTCTGACCGCGGGGGATGTGATTATAGGAATGGATGCCCGCCACCGACCCGAGCAGTACCGGCACGAGGACCGCGCCGCTCCCTGGCGAGCCGGCAGTCGTGGCGCGGGCAATGGCCGGGGATCGTACGGCATTTGCCCAACTGGTCGAGCACTATCAAGCCGCCTGCTACGGCCTCGCCTGGCGCCTCCTGGGCGACTCCGACCAGGCGGCCGATGCAACCCAGGACGCCTTCGTGCACGCGTACGACGCGATTGGTGGCTTCCGCGGTGGCGTCTTCCGCTCGTGGTTGCTGCGCATTACCGCCAACGCCAGCTACGACATCCTGCGGCGGGCCCAGCGCCGCCCGACCACCGAGCTGCCCGATCCGGACGTGGGCGAGGCGGAGCTGCCGGACGAAGCCGCACCGAACCCCGTCGCGGAGGCCGCGCGCGCAGAGCTGTACCGCCACCTGGATGCCGCGTTGCGCCTGCTGCCACCGGACCAGCGCTACGCGGTGGTCCTGTGCGACGTATACGGCATGGACTACGGCGAGGTGGCAGAAGCAACGGCATCGGCCCTGGGCACCGTGAAGTCACGCATCCATCGGGGCCGGTTGCGACTGCGCGAGCTGATGGCCGAACACCGGGAACTCTTCGAACGCTGAGGGCGTCTGGACCGATGACGATGGAGCATCCAAACCACCCGGACGACGAGCGCCTGGCGGCGCTGGCCGGCGGCGACCCCGAGGTCGCGTCGGACGCCGCGCTGGCCGCGCATGTCGAGACGTGCGACCAGTGCGCCGGCCTCGTTCGCGACCTCGGTTCGCTGCGTGCTGCCCTGGCCGAGCTGCCGGACCTAGTTCCGTCGCGACCGCTGCAGCTCCTGCCGCCCGTCGCCGAGCTGCGGGCACCGGCGCGTCGCGGCTGGCTGCGAGGCCTGGCCGGACCCGCCATGGCGGCTGGCTTCGTCCTGGTCGTGGTGGGCGCGATCGGCTCCTCAGGATTCACCCTCGGGATGGGCGCCAGTGCGATCTTCCAAAATGTTGGCGAAAACCTGGCGGCTGGCGAGGCGAGCGGGCAGGATTCCGTGACCGGTGGAGCCCCCGAGGTCGTCCCCGGCACCGCGAGCCCGTCGATGCGGTCGGCCCATGGGCTGAACTCCGGCAGCGAGGCTCAGCGCAGCCAGGAACAGGATCGCAAGGCCACCACCACGCCGCAGCCGGAGCAGGTGGGAGCACCGGCAGCCGGCGGAGTGGACCGTGGCTTGTTCGCGCCGGCTGATCCGCGCCTCCCGTGGCTGGTGGTGCTGGGGCTGGGCGTCGGGCTGTTGCTGGCCGGCATCTACCTGCGCTTCGCGCAGCAGCCTCGCGCCGGCTGAACCGCCGCCTC
>DATEOS010000129.1:0-5004 GCA_035273815.1 Candidatus Limnocylindria bacterium | reverse complement strand
CCCCGGCAGCTATCGGCCGGAGGAGGAGGTCCGCTCCTGGCTGGCGCGCGACCCCATCCCGGCGCAGCGCGCGCGCCTCGAGGCGGTGGGCGTGGAGGCATCGGTCCTTGATCAGTTGGAGGCGGACGCGAATGCTGCAGTCGCCGTCGCCGAGGAGGCCGCCCGGGCTGCCCCCGACCCGGATCCGGCCTCCGCCACCACCCAGGTGTGGGCCGATGGAGGCTCGGAATGGCGGAACTGACCTACCGGCAGGCCGTGGCCTACGGGATTGGGCAGGAGATGGAGCGCGACTCCTCAGTCGTGATGCTTGGCGAGGACATCGCGGCGGCCGGTGGGGTCTTCAAAACCACCGAGGGCCTGCTGGACCGATTCGGCCCGGACCGCGTGCGCGACACGCCCATCAGCGAGCAGGCGATCATCGGGGCGGCCATGGGCGCGGCCATGACCGGCCTGCGCCCCGTGGCCGAGCTGATGTTCAGCGACTTCTTCGGCGTGGCCTGGGACATGGTCGCCAACCAGGTCGCCAAGACGCGCTACATGACCGACGGCCAGGTGTCGCTGCCACTGGTGATTCGCACCGCCAACGGCGGCGGGCTGCGGTTCGGGGCGCAACACAGCCAGAGCGTCGAGAACTGGGCGATGGCAATCCCGGGGCTAAAGGTGGTGGCGCCGTCCACCCCAATGGACGTGGTGGGGCTGATGGCCGCTGCCATCCGAGACCCGGATCCGGTGATCTTCTGTGAGCACAAGGCGCTGATGGCGGACAAGGGCGAGGTGCCTGAGGGCGAGATCGTGTCCGAGCTGGGCCGGGCGCGGGTCGTCCGCGCCGGCTCCGACGCCACGGTGGTCGCGCTGGCGGCCATGGTTCCACGCGCCCTCGAGGCGGCGGAGCGACTGGACTCCGAGGATGGGATCGAGCTCGAAGTGATTGACCTGCGATCGCTCGTGCCGCTGGACGTCACGACGGTTCTCGAATCCGTGCGCAAGACCACGCGCCTCTTCACGGTGGAGGAGAACCCGCGGCTGTGCGGCTGGGGCGCGGAGGTGGTCTCGATCGTGGCGGAGGAGGCGATCTACTCCCTCGACGGCCCGGTGGTGCGCATCACCACGCCCCACGTGCCGCTGGCCGCCAACCCGGTGCTGGAGGACGCGCAGATGCCGTCCGCCGGACGCATCGCGGAGGTTGTGCACCGCACGCTGGAGACATCGGCATGACCACCGTGGCGGTGGTGGGCACCGGGCGAATGGGCACCGCCATGGCCCGCTCCCTGGCGCGCGGCGGCACGGACCTGATCCTGTACAACCGCACGCCGGAGAAGTGCGCGGTGCTGGCCGATCAGCTCCACGCGCGCGTGGTGGACACGCCGGCGGCCGCGGCGGCGGCATCGGACATTGCCATCAGCATGCTGGCCGACGGACCGGCGGTGGAGGAGGTTTGGACCGGGCCGGAGGGGCTGCTGGAGGGCGCATCGGCCGGATCGGTCCTGGTGGACATGAGCACCGTGCCGCCGGACGTCATCCGCGGGTTCGAGGCCGCGGCGCGAGACCGGGGAGCGGGCATCCTGGACGCCCCCGTGTCGGGGTCCGTGCCGCTGGCGGAGACCGGGAAGCTGACGATCATGGTCGGCGGGTCGGCGGATGACCTGGAACGGGCGCGGCCGGCGTTCGAGCAGCTGGCGACGCGGGTCGTGCACATCGGTCCATTGGGATCCGGCGCCAGCCTGAAGCTGGCGGTCAACGTCCTGATCTTCGGGCTGAACCAGGCGCTGGCCGAGGCGCTCGTGCTGGCCGAACGGTCTGGCGTGGATCGCGCCCTGGCCTACGACTTCTTCGTCACCTCGGCCGCGGGCGCGCCGTTCGTGGGCTACAAGCGCGACCACTTCGTCAGCCCCGACACCACGCCGGTCGGCTTCTCGCTGGGGCTGACCCGCAAGGACCTTGGCCTGATCCTGGGCCTGGCCGAATCCCTTCAGGTACCGATGCCTCAGACGCGCGGCAACCTCGACCTGGTGGAGGACACCATCGCCGCGCTTGGACCCGATCGGGACACGGCCCTCGTCGCCGAACAGCTGCGCGCCATGGCAGGGGAGGGCGTCGCCCGCTGATCACGCTGATTTGCCGTCCACTCGCAGACTGCAGAAAGGGATCGACATCGTGAGTGACCGAATCCTCATCCGCGGGGCCACCGTGCTGACCCAGGACGACTCCCTGGGGGAGATTCCCAGGGCGGACATCCTGGTCGAGGGCGACACGATCGCGGAGGTCGGGCCGAACCTCTCGGCCGATGGCGCGCAGGTGATCGACGCCGATCGGGACATTGTCATTCCCGGCTTCGTCGACACCCATCGGCACACGTGGGAGACGTCCATCCGCACGTCCGCGCCGGACTACACGCTGGGCGCGTATTTCGGGGCGATCCTAGACAAGTTCGCGCCCAAGTACCGGCCCGATGACGTCTATGCCGGCAACCTGTGGGGCTCCCTGGAATGTCTGAACGCCGGCATCACCACGCTGGTGGACTGGTCCCACATCATGAACACCGCGGACCACGGCGATGAGGCGTTGCGTGGCCTGCAGGATTCCGGCATCCGATCCGTCTTTGCCTTCGGGTTCCCGAACACGTCGATCCAGGACTGGTGGTTCGGGCCCGATTACGGCGGGTCCGTGGAGCGCATCAACGGCGATCATGCGCGGCGGATGCGTGAGCGCCTGTCGGACGACTCGGCCCTGATCACCATGGCGCTGGCCACCCGCGGCACGAACTTCTGCAAGGAGGACGTGGTCCGCTTCGAGTGGGAGCTGGCGAAGGAGCTGGGGATCAACATCACGGTCCACGTCGCCATGGACCGCTTCGGCTACACCAAGATGCAGCTGCGCCGGCTCCAGGAGCTGGACCTGCTGTACCCCAACACGACCTACATCCACTCCTCGCACCTGCTCGACGACGAGTGGGATCTCGTGGCGTCGTCTGGTGGGAATGTGTCGCTGGCGCCGCAGATCGAGCTGCAGATGGGGCACGGCTGGGCCCCCGCGCAGGTCGCTTCCAAGCACGGTATTCCGGTGGGGCTGTCGTCGGACGTGGCCACCACGGCGTCGGCCGACCAGTTCACGCAGATGCACGCCATCTTCGCCTCGGAGCGCGGACGGCGGCACGAGGTGGCCTGGAACGATGACCTGGATGGCAACGAACCCACGCCCGACCTGATCGACTCGCGGCAGGTCCTGCGCTGGGCCACGATCGACGGCGCGCGGGTGGCCGGCGTGGCCGACCGCACCGGCTCCATCACGCCCGGCAAGAAGGCCGACCTGGTGATCATCGACACCAAGGCGGTGAACGTGGCGCCGGTCATCGACCCCGTGGGCGCGGTGGTCTGCGCGGCAGACATCTCGAACGTGCGCACGGTCCTGGTCAACGGGAAGATCGTCAAGGACGACTTCAAGTTGAAGGCCGACCTGACCACCCCACGGCAGCTCGTGGAGGCGTCGCGGGATTACCTGGTCGGGGAGTTCGGGGAGCCGGAGCCCGGCTGGCTGGTCCGGGAACCCGTGACCGCCTGACGCCGTTCTGCCGTCGCACGCATCCCTGGTTACTCGGCATGCGAGTGATACGACCAAGGAGCTGGTGTGTGGGTTTTGGAAAGCCGGCTCCTCCGCTCAGCTACCAACCAACGATGTGGGTTGGCGGAGGAGGCCGCTTGCCTGTGGGTTCCTTCGTCCTATCACTGGTGGAGCGAGTAACGCGCGCGTAAGCGCACGGTCATCGGCCACGGCGAGGATCAGCGCGTGCCAACGCGTGAACGCCTCGCAGTCCTCGGGACGGCGCGCGGACGGAAACTGATCAGCGAGTTCGCGGACGAGCTCCGGCGCGCCCGCCTGGCTGCCGGCGTGAGCCAGGCGAGCGTGGCCCACGCGGTAGGCCTTTCCCAACAAATGATCAGCTGCTTTGAGCGCGGCGTTGTCCCGTACCCGGACTTCTTTCAAGCCGCGAGGGTTGCCCGCATCGTGGGACTGGAACTCTCTGTGCGGTGCTACCCCGCGCCCGGTCAGCTGCGCGACGCGGCCCACGTTGCCTTGATCAGGCGTTTCGTGGCCAGGTTGGGCCGCGGCGTTACCTACCGCCTCGAGGCACCGATCCAACCGGGTGACCAGCGCGCGTGGGACGTGCTGGTCTCCGCCGGAGGCACGAGCATCGGGGTGATCGCGGAGACACGCATCCGCGACCTCCAGGCGCTGCTGCGTCGAGAGCACCAGAAGCAGCTCGACGGCGGCGTTGGACTGTTGCTGCTGCTCGCGGCGGATACGCGCCACAACCGGTCGGCGCTGACCCAGGCAAGCACCGTCCTGCTGACCTCGTTCCCGCTCCAGACGCGCGCGGTGCTGACGCCACTGGGCCGAAGCGAAGCGCCAACCGCGAACGGCGTGGCTGTCCTCTGATGCCGGCCAAGCGGCCACACCCGCTGCCCCGGCCAAGCGGCCACACCCGCTGCCCCCGGACGCGGCTGCGCCGGCTGCGCCCGCACGCCAACGCCCCCGCCATCGCTGGGTCACGCCGACTGAGCGGCAGTCAGGTGCCGATATCGCGTCGCAAAAACCCGACCACCGCGATCGCCCCCAGGACGAGGCTGGTAGCGGCCAGGATCAGGGCATCGGTCGTAGTACTTGCGCAGCCCCTGCGTCTCGATGACGGCGCTCATGCCCACGACACGATTCTAGGCGGTGGGGCTGGCTACCAGGCCCGCTAGTGATACGACCACGGAGGGGCCATTCTGGGTGCCGTTCTGGGTAGGAACGCCGGCCCCTCCGCCGGCGTACCAACCATGGATGTAACTCGGCGAAGGCGGCCGCAAGGGCGTGGGTTCCTCCGTCCTATCACTCGTGGAGCGAGTAAAGGACGGATAAGGCCACGGTCAAGCAACGACACCCGACAATCCGCGCGGACCAACCGCGCCAAGGTGGGCGGTGCTTCGGTCAGGGGGCGAGTCCGGCGCGAGCATCCATGGCTTC
>DATEOS010000128.1:0-4789 GCA_035273815.1 Candidatus Limnocylindria bacterium | reverse complement strand
CACGACCGCCCTGGCGCCGTCGATGGAGATGACGCGGACCGGCGCTGTCAGGCACATGTGTCAGCCCTCCCCGAATCGCCGCCGAGGACTCGAATCCACTCTCCCAGCTGCGCGCAGCAGGCGGTCACTGCATCCTGCACGGGCGGTGACAGGGATGCGCCGATGGCGTAGCTGGCCGCACCGACGCCCAGGAAGCGACCCTCCGGCAGCTTGCCCGCCAGGTGTTCCACGACGCCCAACGTCAGGGGAATCGGGAGCGCATGGCTGGATGCGGGGCTGAGGCCGCGCGCACATGCGTCGCTCAGTCCGGTCAACGGCACGTCGACCAGTTCGCCGGCCGCAATCCCATCGACAGCGTCGAGCAGGACGACGGGCGCATCGCCCAGGTCGCAAAGGTCGTCAGGCATGAGCTGCCCCACTTCCCGGACATCGGTCAGGCCGCGCATTTCCGGCGACAGCGCGTCAAGGACTGCCTGGGCGACGCCGTCGTCGCCGCGCATCGGCTCGCCGCACACCAGGAGCACCACGCGGCTCATGACTCGGCCCTCTCGACTGTCAGGTCGAGGTAGTGGGTCGCGCAGCTGATGCACGGGTCATAGCTGCGAATGAGCTGCTCCAAGCGAAGCGTCGCCTCGGCATGTGGCAGGTCAAGCACGCTCGGCGCAAAGAGCCGAAGGTCCTGTTCGATGGCCGCCTGGTTCTGGCTGGTCGGTGGCACGATCTGCGCATCGGCAATGAGCCCGTCGTCATCGATCTCGTAGCGATGGAAGAGGAGGCCACGCGGCGCCTCCGTTGCCCACGCGGCTATCCCCGGCCGCGGACGTCCGGCCACCAGGGGCGCATCGGGCTCGCGGTACGCGTCCACGATGTCCGCCGCCTCGGCGAGAGCATGCAGCAGCTCGACCGCGCGGGCCACGATGCTGCGGAAAACGTTCGTCGCGATCTCCTCGTCGACGCCGCTGGCGCGCAGGGCCTCGGCAGCGAGCGGATGAAGCGAGCTGCCCGCCAGCGCAACCCGGGCGGTTGCGCCTAACAGGTACGGAACGCCGTCGTGGCTCACCGCCTGCAGAGCGTTCGACCACGGGACCTGGCGCTCCTCGAAGGCATCGCGCCAGTCAGCCGGGTCAAGGTCGAGGCCATCGCTCGAGACGATGCGGCCCTCGTTCATCGGATACTCGTCGCGGTGTCGCAGGGAGACCAGACGAGGCTCGCGGCTGTACGACGGCGGAACGAGTCCGGCGGCCCAGCGCACGGTCTCCTGGGCGTCTCGGATCGCGTCGGGCAACGCGCGCCGCAGCTCCTCCAGCTCCGCACGTCGCGGCGCCCGCGAAAAGCCGCCAACCCGCACGCTCACCGGGTGGATGGGTCGCCCACCCAGGATGGCGACGATCCGGTTGCCGAGGCGCTTGAGCCGCAGGCCGCGCTCCACCACCTCCGGATGGACGCCGGCCAGTTCGACTGCGCTCGGATAGCCCAGGAAGTCGGGCGCGTGCAAGAGGTAGATGTGCAGCGCGTGGCTCTCGATCCATTCGCCGCAGTAGAAGAGCCGGCGCAGTCGCCGAACCTCTGGATCGAGGCTGATGCCGAAGAGGCGCTCGAAGGCGTGCACTGCCGACATCTGGTACGCCACCGGACAGATGCCGCAGATACGCGCCACGATGTCGATCACCTCGTCCGGTGTGCGTCCGACGACGAGGCGCTCGAAGTAGCGCGGCGCCTCGAAGATCTCGAGCTGCACGCCACGCACCTGGCCCTCACTGACCGTCATCCTCAGCCTGCCCTCGCCCTCGACACGAGTCAGCTGGTGGACGCTGAAGTCGACCTCCTGCGGCTCAGCCATCGGGTATGTCCTTGGGATGGGCGGCCCGCACGGCACGCCCGGCCGGATCGCGGAATGGAGGACTCCAGGCGTTGAAGCCAGCGAACAGGCGGTCGACCTGGACCTGCGGCAGCTCCTTGCCCAACCAGCCGTGCAGGCTTGGCACGTTGGCCTGCTCGCGCGGCCCAAAGCAGGCGTAGCAGGCGCGTCCGTAGGCAGGGCAGATCGCCCCGCAGCCGGTCTGGGTCAGCGGACCCAGGCAGGGTTGTCCACCGGCGACCAGAACGCACACGTTGCCGCGGCGCTTGCATTCAAGACATACGGACTCGCCGTCCAGCTGCGGCCGGCGGCCGATGCGCAACGCGGTCAGCAGCTCCAGCAGCTGCCGCGGGTCGATGGGGCAACCGCGAAGCTCGGCATCCACGTGCACATGCTCGGCGACCGGCGTGCTGGTCGCCAGCGACTCCACGTAATCCGGCGTCGGGTAGACCGCCGCTCGCCATGCTGGCTCGTCGGCCCAGTTGCGCAGGGCCTGCACGCCGCCCGCGGTCGCGCACGCGCCGATCGTAACGAGCAGTCGCGTCCGCGCACGGAGCTGCACGATCTCCTCGAGCTGCTCCGGCGTACTGACCGATCCCTCGACCAGCAAGACGTCGTACGGCCCTTCGCTCCGAAGCGAGGTGGCCTCGGGAAACTCGATCAACTCGAAGCGCTCGGTCAACGGCAGGAGCTGATCCTCCAGGTCAAGCAGCGTGAGCTGGCAGCCGTCGCAGGACGCCAGCTTCACGACGCCGACCCGTGGCTTGGCTTCGGTGGTCGGCATTCAGATGCCTTCTCGCCCGAACAGGTCGCCGAGCTCCGAAACCGAGAAGACCGGACCGTCGCGGCAGATGAAGAAAGGCCCCATCTGGCAGTGTCCGCAGATCCCGATGCCGCAGTCCATGTGGCGTTCGAGGGACACGAAAATCCGGCGCCGGGTGATCCCGGCGGTGCGGAGGGCAGCGACGGTGGCCTGCATCATGCGCTCAGGTCCGCACAGGAAAGCCACCGCCTGGCGCCCGCGCCAGTCGCGGCGGTCGAGGAGCTGGGTGACCACGCCCACCTGCCCCAGCCATTCCGGGCCTGCCCGATCGACGATCTGTGCCACCTCGATGCCTTCCGCCGCCCAGGCGTCCAGCTCCTGGAGATACAGCCGGTCGGCCGGCGTGCGCGCGCCGTAGGCAAGCAGGATTCGGCCGAACCGATCCGGCTGGCGTCGCACGGCATCTACAAGGCCGCGCAACGGGGCGAGTCCAATGCCTCCGGCAACGATGACAACGTCACGGCCCAGCGCTCGCTCGATGGGCCACCCGTTGCCGAGTGGCCCACGCAGGCCGACCTGGGTGCCCGGCTGCAGCGCGGTCATTGCCTGGGTTGCAGCGCCGGCGGCGCGGATGGTGAGCCACAACGCACCATCGGCAACCCGCGAGACAGAGATCGGCACCGGAGAGAAGCCGGGCTGCTCGACCATCGCGAACTGCCCGGGTTGCGCCGCGAGCAGGTTCGCGTCATGGGGCTCGATCCTCAGCGTCGAGGTGTCGCTGGTTTCAGGAATCACCTCGCGCACCGTCGCAACGCTCGTTTCGGATTTCATGGCGGCCGGGGCCGTGACAGTGGGCGAGAAGCTGACCATGGGCAGCGGGACCAGGCCGTCGCCCGGGATCGGGGGTGGAGCAAGCGGAGGGGCATCCTCGTACGGCGGCGCAATCGCCGCCAGCTCCTCTCGGACGTCGATCCCGACGGGGCACCAGGCGATGCAGCGTCCACAGCCAACGCAGCCGGACGTGCCGAATTGCTCATGCCAGGTCGCGAACTTGTGGGTAAGCCATTGCCGATATCGGTCCTGCCGACGCGGCCGGAAGTTGCCGCCGGCAACCTTGGCGAAATCGCCGTTGAAGCAGGAGTCCCAGCGTCGCTCGGTCTGGTTGATGGCGCCGTCGAGATCGGAGACCTGGCCGACACTCGTGCAGAAGCAGGTTGGGCAGACCATGGTGCAGTTCGCGCAGGCCAGGCAACGATCGGCCACGTCGATCCAGCGCGGATGATCGAGTCGGTCCATCAGCCGCGCCGGCAGACCCTCAGCGGCGACGCCCTGGTCAGCCATGCTGGCGCGGCATGCCGCCACGCCTTCTGCCGCGCTGGCTTGGTGCCCGTCAGTGGCCGGTCCCGCTTCGAGCAGGCCCATCAGGCGATGGCCCTCCTGGCTGCCGGCATCCACGAGGAACCCATCGTCCAGCTCCGTCAGCACCAGGTCATAGCCCTGTGTCACTTCGGGGCCGGTGCCCATCGAGGTGCAAAAGCAGGTGCTGCCGGCGCGGGTGCATTGCACCGCGATGACGAGCGCCTTGGCGCGGCGCGCCCTGAAGTCCTCGTCGACGTACGGACCGGCGGCAAGCACCTTGTCCTGGACCAGCAGGGCGGCGATCTCGCACGCGCGAACGCCCAGGAAGGCAAGCCGCGGCGCTTCGGGCTCCACCACCTCGAATTGCACCTCGCCGTCGTTGCGCGTCGCAGTCGACAGCGTGACGCGGGGTGGCTGCGTGTACCGCTTCCAGCCCTGCGGGCCTACCGTGAAGTTGAACAGTCGCTGGCTCTCCGTATGGGTGATCCGATAGCGGCCAGGCGCCTGCTCATCGGTCCAGCCCTCCGGCAGCTCAGCGGCCGATCGCACCTCGTCGTAGACGATGGCGCCATCCCTGGCGATTGGCCCGATCACGGTTCTTCCGTCGTCCTGCAGCAGGGTCAGCAGCCGATCCAGCTCGGCACGGGGCAGGAATCCGGGACGCGTGGGAGCGGCCGTCACCATGGAACGCGTTCCGCTTCCTGCGCGTAGAGGTCGAGCAGCTGGTGACGGGTCGCTCCCAGCCGCCGTGCCACCGCCTCCAGCACCCGGGGGTAGACGGTGGCCGCCAGGGCGGGGTCCTCGCGGAG
>DATEOS010000127.1:0-8425 GCA_035273815.1 Candidatus Limnocylindria bacterium | reverse complement strand
TGCTGCGAAAGTCCCTTGTGGTGCTGGGCCTTACGCTGGTGGGCTTCCTGCTGCACGGCCAGCTCGGGCTGGAGCCGGCCACCGTTGCACTCACCGGGGCCGTTGCCCTGATGATCGTGGCGCGTGAGGACCCGCACGAGGTGCTTCGCGAGGTCGAGTGGTCGACCCTCTTCTTCTTCATTGGCCTCTTCATGATGATCGCGGGCGTCATCGAGATCGGGCTAATCGACGCCATCGCCGACGTGCTCATCTCCGTCACGGGAGGCGCACTGGAAGCCGGCGCCTTGGTCCTCTTATGGCTCTCGGCGGTCGCCTCGGGGGTGATCGACAACATTCCGTATACCGCCACCATGATCCCGGTCGTCGAGACCATGTCGGCGCCGCACGAGCCCAGCCAGGCGCTGTGGTGGGCGCTGGCCGCTGGCGCGGACCTGGGCGGCAACCTGACCATCATCGGTGCGTCTGCCAATGTCATCCTGGTCAGCATGGCGGAGCGGGAGGGACATCCGATCTCGTTCGGCAAGTTCCTTCTATATGCGGGACCGGTCACGATCGGCACCATCGCCGTGTCGACCGCTTACCTGTGGCTCCGCTACCTCCAGTAGCCTCCGGTGGACCATCTCGCTTCAGTTCTCGTGCAGCTCTTCGTGCTGCTCCTCGCGGCCAAGATCGGCGACGAGATATTCAAGCGCCTACACCAGCCGGCGCTGATCGGCGAGATTCTCGGCGGCGTCGTCGTCGGCCCAGCCGTTCTGAACATCTACCAGATCACGCCCGAAACGACGCTCTTCGCGGAACTTGGGGTGGTGCTGCTGCTCTTCCAGGTTGGGGTCGAGACGCGGCTGGGTGACCTGGTGACGGTAGGCGGGACGGCGGCGCTCGTCGGACTGCTGGGGGTGGCCGTGCCGTTCGCCGGTGGCTTCACGATCGGGTGGCTGATGGGCAACCCTGTGGAGGTGAACGTCTTCTTGGGAGCAGCGCTGACCGCCACAAGCGTCGGCATCACCTCGCGGGTGCTCGCCGACCACGAAGCCTTGGGCACACTCAGCGGGCGGATCATCCTTGGCGCCGCGGTGATTGATGATGTCCTGGCGATGCTGATCCTGGCGTTCGCCAGCGGGCTCGCCGCCGGGTCCGTTTCCGCCTGGGAGATCGTGACTCTGCTTGCGCTGACGGTCGCGTTCATCGGAATCGTCGCCGTCGGCGGGACGCGGCTGCTGGCGCGCCGGCCATCGCTTCTGACAGATCCCAAGTTTGCGGACACTCCCTTCCTCCCGGGGATGATCGTGATGCTCGGGTTGGCCGCGCTGGCGGCGATCATCGGCCTGGCCGCCATCATTGGCGCCTTCCTGGCTGGCCTCGTCGTGGGGGAATCCAGTGAGAAGCACGCGCTCGAAGAGGAAGTTGCACCGCTGGCGGCCTTCTTCACTCCCTTCTTCTTTGGATTCATCGGGGCGCAGATCGACCTTCAGGCACTGGCAAGCGTCGAGGCGGCGCTCGTCCTGCTCGCCCTGACGACGATGGCGGTGGCCACTAAGTTATTCGGGGCCGTCGCCGGTGCGTTGCGAACCGGTCGATCACGTGCCGTGCTGATCGGCGTCGGCATGGTGCCGCGGGGCGAGGTTGGCATCGTGATCGCTGGGCTGGGCCTCAGCGCGGGCGCCATCTCCGGCCAGCTTTACGGCCTGGTCGTGGCGATGGCGATCCTGACTACGCTTATCGTGCCGCCGCTGCTGCCGGCGCTCATTCGACGTGCCGAGCACGGAAAGACCGAGGTTCCTCGTCAGTCCGGTCCTGCCCGGCAGGCAAATGGCCCCGACGCCGGAGCGCCGGGGCCACCAGGTGAGTCGTGACGCGAGGCAGGCGTTACTCGCCTCCCGCCGTCACCTCCACGACCGGCTTCTGCCAGTCGTCGCCGGTCGCATTCTCGAGGCCTTCCAGCGCCGCGTCGGTGAGATCCGTCCGGTAGGCGCCCTCGTCCGGCGCCGCGGTCAGGACGCCGCCTTCCGTGGCGGTTTCCACCGTCTGGTTCCAGGAGTCGACGTCAAGCACGCCGATTCCTTCCGGCGCCGGCCAGACCAGGCTGTTGATCTCGTTCATCATCCAGCGCAGGTGGCCCTGGCCCCAGAGGCTGCCGCGGTCGATCGAGTACTGCACGCAGTCATCTGGGTTCTCGCGGCAGTAGATCCAGCCCTTGAACGACGCGCGCAGAAAGCGCGTCGCGACGTCCTCGTTGCCTTCCTCCGCCAGCCACGACTCGCGTGCCCACAGGGAGTCCTGCAGCATGGCCGTGCCCAGGTCGTTGTAGTTGAAGACGTAGAACTGATCCGGCTGGAACAGCTCGCCCGTGTTCGGGTCGGTCGCCTCCAGCAACTGGGCCCACTCGTTGTAGATCATGGCCTCGGCCACGTCGACACAGTCGCTGGCGCCGGCATCGCAGCCGTCCTGCGCGGCGATGAGCTCGTTCATGTCGAAGTCCTGCTCGACCCGGGTGAAGTCGTCACCGGTCAGGCCGGCCAGGATCTGTGCCGAGACGAGCACCTCCAGCTCATTGCCGAACGGCCACGCGCCGATCTTCTTGCCCGCCCATTGCTCGACCTCCGTGATGCCGCTGTCTGCCCACGTCACCGACAGGGTGGCCGAGCGCTGGAAGACCTGAGCAATCTGGACGAGGTCCGAGCCGGACTCGCGCGCCTCGAGTACCTTCGGCACCCAGGCGATGGTGAATTCAGGCCCATCGGCCGCAGATCCCACCTGCTGCGGGACCACGTCACCGCCGCCGGGGAGCATCTCGACCGTCAGGTTTTCCTCTGCATAGTAGCCCTGCCGCTCGGCCGCGTAGTAGCCGGCGAACTGGGCCTGATCCGTCCACTGCAGCTGCAGGCGGACCGACGCCGGCGTTGCGCCGGACGACGATGATGTCGACGACGACGGGCTTGCACCGGTATCCCCGCAGGCGGCAAGCAGCAGGCTGGCGCTCACCGCCAGCACCCCGAGCACGCGTGATCTCCTCATCTCACTCCCTCGAACTGGCGGCTGGGCAGGGAGCCCTCCGTGACCGCTGATTCTACGGCCGGCTCAGGCCAGCCGGTCGCCTCTCAGTGACGGGTGCCATGGGATCAGAACACGTTCCAGGCCGGCCACGAGCAGGTACATCACGATGCCGGTGAGCGAGACGACCAGGATCGCCGCCCAGGTCACGTCGAAGCGCAGCGAGCTGGCTGCCGAGACGACCACGCGGCCCAGCGTTGCGCTCAGGCCACCGAAGTACTCGCCGACCACCGCCCCGATGAGGCTCAAGGTCGTGGCGATCTTGAGCCCGGTCAGGAAGTAGGGGAGCGCATTCGGCACCCGCAGCTTGGTGGTGACCGCCGCCGGGCCGGCGGCGCAGGAGCGCATGAGTTCCAGCGCTGAGCCCTCCACCTGGGTCAGCCCGCGCAGGACGTTGATCATGATCGGGAAGTAGACCAATGCCGCCGCCACCGCCATCTTCGACAGCGGGCTCGTGATACCCAGCCAGTTGTTGGCGATTGGGGCGAAGGCGATGATGGGGATGGCGTTGATTGCGATCGCCAGCGGCAGCACGGTATCGCGGGAGGCGGGGAGCAGCGACACGATGAAGGCGGTGGTCACGCCCAACAGCGTTCCGATGGCCAGGCCGCCGAGCGCCTCGAACAGGGTCACCCGCGCGGCCGGCAGAATCGCGTAGTCGGCGGTCCAGTTCTCAACCAGCGCCGCCCAGATGGCGGACGGCCGGGGTAAAACAAAGCCCTGCACGCCTGAGGCACCGACCAGCACCTCCCAGGCCACCAGCACGCCGACCAGGATCACGGCCGCGGGCAGGTACTGACGGATGTTCCTCACGGTCGGCTCAGCCGATGCTGCCTTCGGCCGCGGTTCGCTCGGCCGACCCAAGGTCCGGCTCCAGGCCGCCTCCTGCACGCAGCGCCTCGCGGACTTCGGTGATCAGCGCGAAGTAGGCGGGCGATTCGCGCGTCTCCAGGCCGCGCGGCCGCGGTAGATCCACGTCAACCAGCCGGGTAATGCGCCCTGGGCGAGCGCTCATGATCGCCACCCGCGACGAGAGAAAGACCGCCTCCGGGATCGAGTGCGTGACGAACACCACCGTGATCCCGGTTCGCTCCCAGATGCCAAGCACCTCGGAGTTCATCCGTTCGCGCGTCATCTCGTCCAGGGCGCCGAACGGCTCGTCCATTAGCAACAGGGATGGCGAGAAGGTCAGCGCCCGCGCGATCGCAACGCGTTGCTGCATGCCGCCCGATAGCTGGTACGGGTAGTGGTCGGCGAAGTCGGTCAGTCCGACCAGCTCCAGCATCTCGCGCGTGCGCTCGGACTGCGTCGCGCGGTCATAGCCGAAGAGCTCCAGCGGCAGCCGCACGTTGTCCGCCACCTTGCGCCACTCGAAGAGTGTCGGCGACTGGAAGACCATGCCGTAGTCGCGGTCCAGTCGGGCACGTCCGGCGGGCTTGCCGTTCACCTCGACGGTGCCTCCGCTCGGGTCGGTCAGGTCACCAATCACCCGCAGAAGGGTCGACTTGCCGCAGCCGGACGGGCCGATCAGCGAGACGAACTCGCCGTTGCCGATCTCGAGGTTGATGTCGCGTAGCGCCTCGGTGATGGAACCCGAGGCGTCGAATGACTTGCCGACGCTGGCCAGCCTGACGACAGGATTCCTGGCTGGCTCGGTCATCCGGCGGCCGCCTCCGGCCGGCTCCGCAGGATCCGCACCTCGGCGCCGCGAACGATGCCGAAGAAGAGGATGCCCAGCAGCGCCGTGAACAGGATTGCACCCCAGAGCTTCTCTGGGCCAACGGTGTACTGCTGTGCGAAGAACAGAATCGCCCGACCCAGACCGGCCTGGATCCCGCCCGGACCCTCACCCACGATGGCGCCGACGATGCTGGCCGTGGCGGTGATCTTCAGCGCCGTGAACAGGTAGGGCAGCGAGGCCGGGAAGCGCACCTTCCACATCACGGACCAGCGGCTGGCCGCGTACGAGCGCATCAGCTCCAATGCCCGTGGATCAGGCGATCGGAGGCCACGCAGCATGGCGATGGTCACCGGGTAGAAGCTCAGGTAGGTGGCGATGATCACCACGCTGGATACGTTGTGGCCGACCAGGTACACGATCAGCGGCGCCAGCGCCACGATCGGGATCGTTTGGCTGGCCACGACATATGGCACCAGCGCGCGTTCGATGATCCGGAAATGCACAAAGGCAGTGGCCAGCCCGATCCCCAGGAGTCCACCGAGCGCGAAGCCGATGAAGGCCTCCCGCCAGGTGTACAGCGCCTGCATGGCGAGGTACCAGGCCAGCGTCTCCTTTGAACCTCCGCTCAGCGGCTCAGCCAGCCTCGTGAAGATCAGCCAGAGGTGCGGCATATTGATGTCGCTGGCCATGCCGATCTTGAGCGGCGGGTCCCAGATCACGCGCCCATCCATCCGCAAGGGATCACCGCCGATGAACTTGACGGCTTCCCACAGGACCAGCAGCCCCACGAAGAACAGGACGAAGAAGACGACTCTCGTGCGCCGGCGGCGTGGGGCGGGGCCTGCCGACGCTGCAGTCATCGGTGGCTGGGAGCTGAGGGCGGCCGCTCAGGCGACCGCCGCATCCGTCACCTCCAGCGCGCCATCGATGATCGCAAAGGCCTCGTCCAGCTGCTCCGCCGTTATGCACAGCGGCGGGTTGGTGAAGGCGCTGTCCCAGTGCTGCATGGTGTAGAGCCCATCGGCCTTCAGGCGGGCGTCCAGCGCTGCCATCTCCGGGGATGAGCCGTTGAAGGGAGCCATCGGCTCATTGGTGGCCGGATCACGGACCAGCTGGAAGACCCCGAACAAGCCCAGGTTCCGCACCTCGCCCACGCTCGGATGGTTGGCCTGCAGGCGCGCCAGGTGCTCGCCCAGCTTCGGGCCCAGGCGGGCGGCATTGCCGACGAGGTCGTCGTCGCGCAGCACATTGACCGCGGCGATGGCCGCGGCGCAGCTGACCGGATGGGCCGAGTAGGTGAGGCCCCCGTAGTACACGCGATCGTTGAAGAACTCGGCGATGCGCGGGGACATGGCCACCGCGCCCAATGGCAGGTACGAGCTGGTCAGGCCCTTGGCCATGGTCAGCAGGTCCGGGACGACCCCCCAGTGATCCACCGCGAACCAGCGACCGGTGCGGCCGAAGCCGGCCATCACCTCGTCGGCAATGAGCAGGATGCCGTAGCGATCGCACAGCTCGCGTACCCCCTGCAGGTAGCCATCCGGCGGAATGAGGATCCCGTTGGTGCCGACCACCGTCTCCAGGATGAAGGCCGCGATGGTGTGGGGTCCCTCATAGTTGATCACCTCGTCCAGGTAGGCGAGGTGCGCCTCCAGCGGCTCCGACTGGCCCGACGGATAGCGCTGCGGATCGAGCACGCGGACCACACCGGGCACGGCCGGCTCGTTCGCCCAGCGCCGCGGATCGCCGGTGGCGCTGATGGCTCCGGCAGTCGCGCCGTGGTACGAGCGGTAGCGCGCCATCACCTTCTGACGGCCGGTGAATATGCGGGCGATGCGCAGCGCGTTCTCGTTGGCCTCCGCGCCGCCCAGCGTGAAGAAGAAGGTGTTCAGGTCCCCCGGCGTCAGCTCCGACAGCATTTCGCCGAGCCGTCCGCGGACCTCCGTCGCGAACTGGGGGGCGGCGAAGGCGAGCCGATTGGCCTGTTCGGCAATGGCGTCGGCCACCCGGCGGTCGCCATGGCCGATGTTGACGCTCATCAGCTGCGAGTTGAAGTCGATGTAGCGTTTGCCGTCCGGGTCCCAGAAGTAGATCCCCTCTGCCCGCTCGATGACGATGGGATTGATCTTGGCCTGGGCCGACCACGAGAAGAAGGTGTAGTCCCGGTTGAGCCGCAGGATCTCTTCGGTCGTCAACCGGTCGGCGGAGATGGTCATGCGTACCTCCGAGCGGCGGGGTGCGCCGCGGTTCTGATCCGCGATTACACCATAGCCTGCCGCTCGCCACCCAGAAAGGCGAGGACCTCGCGATCGAAGTCGGCCTGCTTCTCCCACATGGGGTTGTGGCCGGCGCCGCGAATGATGACCAGCCGCGCGCTCGGCACTGCCGCCGCGATCTGCTCGCCGATGCGCGGGTTGCAGACACGATCGTGTTCACCCCAGATCACCAGCGTCGGCGCCGTGATGCCGGGCAGCTTGTGGCCCCAGTCCGTGCGCAGCAGCTCTGCCGTGGCCCGGGCCATCCGTACCGGGCCAGAGCGTGCCGCGTCGCGCAGGAGGGTGGGCAGGATCGTCGGCGACGTCCACGGCAAGGTTCGCAGGGGACCGGTGATGCGGTCCCACCATCCCCGGTCGAACGACAGGAACCCTGCGTCCACCAGCACCAGCCGGTCGACGCGGGCGGGGTGGTCGGCCGCCAGACCGGCGGCCACCAGGCCACCCATTGAGTGGCCCATCACATGAGAGCGCTCGATGCCCAGCTCACTCATCAGCGCGGCGACCTGGGCTGGCGCCTCGTCCAGGATGAGACGCGCGTCGGGATGGCTGGAACCGAACCCGGGCAGGTCGATGGCCGTCACGCGGAACGCGCCGGAGAGGGCAGGCAGGTTGCGCTTCCACCACGTGCCCGAGCCGGATAGGCCGTGAATCAGTACGAGAGGCGGGCCTTGGCCGGCCTGCATGGCCACCACCGGGCCATGTCGGAGCCGGCCGTCCACGATCAGCTCCCGCCGGGCCTCAGGAAGACGCGCGCCCGCCCGGGAACGGCCGGGTCGTCCACGATCGGCTGATCGGCCATCCAGCTGCGGACGACGTTGGACAGCTGCTCGGGATGCGAGAAGTTGATGGCGTGCGCGGCGCCGTGGATCGTCACCCCCGTGACGTGGGGAAGGCCGACGGCGCGTCGCTTGACCCACCGTTCGCTGACGAACGGGTCGCGACTGCCCAGCACGACGAGCGTCGGTAGCGTCAGCTCGGCGATTCGCTCGGTGGTCGGGTAGCGGAGCATAGAGCGGATGAGGTTGACCACCGCGACCGGGCCGTAGGCGAGGTAGTCGCTGACAACGAACTTCCCCATGCCGGGCGGCTCGCGCAGGGTGTCCACGATGAGCTGCGAGAGGCCCTTCGGAAACGGCTGGTTGTAGAGGCCACCGGCCGGCGACACGAAGATGACCCGCTCGGCCCGGTCGGGGAAATGGTCCAGGAACTCCCCGATGATGGGGCAGCCCAGCGAATTCCCGAGCAGCGTCGCGCGCTCCACGCCGACCTGGTCCATGAAGCGCCCTAGGGCGTCGGCCAACTCCGGGATGCCGAAGGGGTGCGGCGGGCGTTGGCTGCGACCGAAGCCCGGCAGGTCGGGCACGTAGGTCCGGAACTCGGGGGCCAGTCGCCAGGCGGTCGGCATGAGGTAGCGGCC
>DATEOS010000126.1:0-2831 GCA_035273815.1 Candidatus Limnocylindria bacterium | reverse complement strand
TGTTTCGCAGCCGGCTGGCCGAGCTGCGCATGGTGATCGTGCTCGACAATGCCGCCACCGAGGCCCAGGTCAAGCCGCTGCTGCCCGGCGCGCCAGGCTGTGTCGTCCTGGTGACCAGCCGCCGTCGACTGGCCGGGCTGGACCATACCCACACCCTGTCGGTGGATACCCTGCCCTTACCGGACGCCAATACGCTGCTGAGTCAGACCGCCGGGGAGGACCGGTTGGCCGGCCAGCCACTGGAGTTGGTGGCCGAGGTGGTCGAGTTGTGTGGGCGGCTGCCGTTGGCAATTCGCATCGCCGCCGCCAGGTTGCGGTCGCACCCCTCGTGGGATCTGGCGCATCTGGTGGCGCGGCTGCGCGACCAGCAGACCCGGCTGGCTGAACTGGAAGCCGGGCAGCGCAGCGTCACCGCCGCATTGGATCTGTCCTATCAGGACCTGGTCGCGGACGAGCGGCGTACGTACCGGCTCTTGGGCCTGCACCCCGGTGCCGACATCGAGGCGTACTCGGCGGCCGCGTTGCTCGACACCACTGTGCCCGCGGCGGTACGGCTGCTCGAACACCTGCTTGAGGCCCACCTGCTCCTGGAGCCCACCCCCGGTCGGTACCGGTTTCACGACCTGACCCGCGCGCACGCCGCCCACACCGCCGCCCGCGACGAGATCGACCACAGTGGACGCGAGGCACTGGACCGGCTGCTGGATCACTACCGGCACACCGCCGCGATGGCGATGGATACCGCCTACCCGTTCGAGCGTGGGCAACGCCCCCAGATCCCACCCGCGCACACCCCCGGCCCGGCGCTCCCGGATCCGGGGACGGCGTCGGACTGGTTGGACACCGAGCTGCCCAATCTCCTGGCGGCCACGAGGTACGCCGCCGATCACGACCGGCCGGCCCACCTCCTGCAGTTGTCCACCGTTCTGAACCGCCACCTACGCACTCGCGGCCACTATCACGACGCGGAAGCCCTTTACCAGCAGGCGTTGGCCACCGCCCGCGCCACGGGTAACCAGGCCGCGGAGGCCGAGGCGCTGGTCAGCCTCGGCCACCTGCATCGGACGCAGGGCCACCTTGACCGGGCCACGGACCAGTACCAGCCGGCGCTGCTACTCGCCCGCACCACCGGCCATCAAGCCGCCGAGGTGGAAGCGTTGAACTGTCTCGGCAACATCCACCGGCTGCAGGGCCGCCACGTTCAGGCCACCGACCACCATCAGCAGGCGTTGGGGCTCGCCGTGGCGATGGGCCACCGAGCGGTCGAGTTCGACGCGTTGATCGGCCTTGGCGATATCCATCGAATGCAGGGCCGCCTTGACCGGGCAACGGATCAGTACCATATGGCGCTGCTGCTCGCCCGTACGATCGACCACCGGACTGGCGAACTGACCGCGTTGGTGTGCCTCGGCAGTATCCACACGCTCCGGGGCATGTTCGAGCAGGCCAACGACCACTACCAGCAGGGGCTGCGGCTCGCCCGCGCCATCGGCCACCCCATCGGCGAACTGAATTCGCTCGCCGGCCTCGGCTTACTGCATCGGATGTTCGGTCGTCACGACCGGGCCGCCGACCACCTCGGCCAGGCGGTGCTGCTCGCCCGTGCCACTGGCCACCGAGCGGCCGAGCAGGCTGCCCTGAACGGCCTCAGTGACATCCACCGGATTCAGGGCCGGTACGAGCAGGCCGCCGACGAATACCGGCAGCTGCTCGACCTCGCGACTGAAGCCGGCAGCCGCAACTTCCAGTTCGAAGCGCGTCAGGGTCTTGGCCGACTCCACCATGCCACCGGCGACCCCGATGCGGCACTCACCGAGCACACGGAGGCCCTCGCCCTCGCCACCGAGCTGGACCAGCCCCGGGACCAGGCTCGCGCCCACAATGGACTCGCCTACGCCCACGACGCGCTGCACCAGCCCGACCAGGCCCGCGAACACTGGCAGCTCGCCCTGGACATCCTCACCCGCCTCGGCACCGACCAGACCGACGACGGGGAAACCACCGTCGCGGCCATCCGGGCGAACCTCGCGCTCACACCAGCGGACCCGCGGTAATCCGGGCGGTCCTGGCCTGCTGGTACGGGCACCCGAGCTGAGCGAACGTGACGACGAGGCGGGCAAGCGCGTCGCGGTCACCGGCGGCGATCGCGGCCGCGCGGTCGACCATGGCGGTCGCGATCGGATTGTCGCGGACGGCGCGGCGGCTTCGCTCGATGCGCTGGGCCGCGTTGTCGAGGCGACCGAGCACGGCGGCCTCGACCCAGAGCGCGGTATACCACGGCCGCCACGGCCCGGCGCCTACGATCTGGAACAGTTCAGGAGCGTCGATGTCGATGGCGAGCAGTCGAGCGGCGCCGGCCGGGTCGCCCCGATGCAGCGCGAGCAGGCCGTCGAACACCGGCTGGAAACCAACCAGGCAGCTATTTAGTTCCTCGGGGTCGAAGCCAAGGTCGATCGTCAGCCTGACCCAGGCCGCTCGACGATCCTCGTCGCCAAGGATGCCGTGCACCATCGCAACGGCGTAGGCTCCCCGCCCCAGGTTGCGCGCGACCGGCCGTCCCGCGCGCTCCCACCCGACGCGGAAGGTTTCTCCATTGTGGACAACGTCATCGAAGTGGCCGGCCAGCGCGTCGATGAACAGGCGCCGGCAGGTGGCGATGTGGTCTTCACCGCGGTAGAAGGGAAGCCGCGCGAGCGCCTCCGAGTGGGCGACGGCGCCGGCCAGGTTGCCGGCGGCCAGCTCGACCTCGGCCGCCATGAGGTGGCCATCGCCGACCTCGAATCCGCTCAGCGCCCCGATCGTGAGCGTGTCGAGGAGCTCGAGCCGCGTCC
>DATEOS010000125.1:0-2690 GCA_035273815.1 Candidatus Limnocylindria bacterium | reverse complement strand
GATGACGTGGGCCGACGCGATGGGCCTGGTGGTCATCGAGGGTGTGCTGATCGCCGTCCTGGTGCTGACCGGGTTGCGTACGGCCGTGTTCAGGGCGGTGCCGACCCAGCTCAAGACCGCGATCGGCGTGGGCATCGGCCTGTTCCTGATGATCATCGGCTTGGTCGACGCCGGCTTCGTCCGGCGCACTCCGGACGCCGCGAACACCACCGTCCCGGTGCAGCTCGGCATCGGCGGCGTGCTGACCAGCTGGCCGTCGCTGGTCTTCGTGCTCGGTCTGCTCTTCACCATCATCCTGTTCGTGCGCCGGGTGCGCGGAGCGATCCTGATCGGCATCCTCGGCACCACCGTGCTGGCGATCATCGTGGAGGCGATCGCGAACGTCGGTCCGTCGTTCGTCGACGGCCAGCCGAACGCCAAGGGCTGGTCGCTGAACGTGCCGACGCTGCCGGACAAGATCGTGGACCTGCCGGACCTGTCGCTGATCGGCCACTTCAACGTGCTCGACTCGTGGGGCCGGGCCGGCTGGCTGGTCGTCCTGATGTTCGTCTTCACGCTGCTGATCACCGACTTCTTCGACACCATGGGCACGATGGTGGCGGTCGGTCAGGAGGCGGAGCTGCTCGACAGCGAGGGCATGCCGCCACGGACGCGGGAGATCCTGCTCGTCGACTCGATCGCCGCGGCGGCCGGCGGTGCCGCCAGCGTGTCCAGCAACACCTCCTACATCGAGAGCGCCGCCGGCGTGGCCGAGGGCGCCCGGACCGGCCTGGCCAACCTGGTCACCGGCGGCCTGTTCCTGCTCGCCATGTTCCTGGCGCCGCTGGTCACCGTCGTGCCGTTCGAGGCGGCGTCGACCGCGCTGGTGCTGGTCGGGTTCCTGATGATGACGGCGGTCCGGCAGATCGACTGGACCGACTACGAGATCGCCATCCCGGCCTTCCTGGCGATCACCCTGATGCCGTTCACCTACTCGATCTCCAACGGGATCGGGGCGGGGGTCATCTCGTACGTCGTGATCAAGTTGGCCCTGGGCAAGCCGCGGCAGGTCCACCCGCTGCTGTACGTCGTGGCCGCGCTCTTCGTGCTGTACTTCCTGCGCGGTCCGCTGGAGTCCGTGGTGTTGTAGCTCATAGCGGGTGCGATGTCGTTAGCCAAGCTCATTAGCTAGGCTAAACAACGTGATGGAGCGGTCGGTGACCACAGAGCGCGCGACAGCCGATGAGCTGGCCAGGACGCTGCGCGATGCGATCACCCGGCTGAACCGACGGGTCCGCCAGGCCCGCCCGGTCGGCGATCTCACGTTCAGTCAGCTCTCCGCGCTGACCAGCCTCCAGCTGGCCGGTGCGCTGACGCCACGTGAGCTCGCCGATGTCGAGCGGGTCCAGCCGCCGACGATGACGAAGATCGTCGGCAAGCTGGAGGAACTCGGACTGGTGGCGCGGACGCCGCACCCCACCGATCGCCGCCAGGTCATCCTGGCACCGACCGAACAGGGGCGAACGGTGTACGCGCAGTTCGAGCGGGCACGGAACGAGTGGCTGGCCAGGCAACTCGCCGAGCTCAGCCCGGACGACCGCCATACGTTGGCCCGCGCCGCGGAGATCCTGCAGCAGGTGGCTCGCGCCTGAGCGCACGCGAGGTCCGGTCGTTTCGTCACGTGACGATGACGCGTACGACCGTTGAGGGGGCGCAGCCGAGTGCCGCGGGTGCTGAAGAAGACGTTCCGGTCCTTCCAGGAGCGCAATTACCGGCTGTTCGCCGTCGGTCAACTGATCAAGTTGGTCGGCGTGTGGATGATGTTCACGGCACAGGACTGGCTGGTGCTGGACCTGTCCCGGAACTCGCCGGGTGCCCTGGGCATCGTGACCTCCCTGCAGTTCCTGCCGGTGCTGATGCTCACCCTCTACGGCGGCAAGCTGGCCGACCGGTACGACAAGCGCAAGCTGCTGATCGTCGCCAACGCGGCGTTCGCGGCGACCGCGATCGTCTTCGCCGTCCTGGTCGCCGCCGGCGTCGTGGTGCTCTGGCACGTCTTCCTGTTCGCCCTGCTGCTCGGCATCGCGAACGCCATCGAGACCCCGGTCCGCCAGGCGTTCGTCTCCGAGCTGGTGGAAATGCGCCTGCTGCCGAACGCCCTGGCGCTGTCCGCGGCCACCTTCAACACCGCCCGGATCGGTGGCCCCGCGCTGGCCGGCGTCGCGCTGGCGTTGTTCGACACCGGGCCGGTGTTCCTGATCGCCACCGCGCTGGCGGTCGCCCCGGTGTTCAGCTACACCGCCATGCGCACCGCCGAGCTGCACCGGTCCGAGAAGCCGGCGTCGAAGGAGGACACCAAGATCGTCGACGGCCTCAAGTACGTCGGGAAGCGCCAGGATCTGGTTCTCCCGATCGCGCTGATGGCGATGATCGGCATGATCGGCTTCAACTTCCCGGTCACCCTGGCCGCCCTGGCAAAGATCAACTTCCACGCCGGCCCGTCCACGTTCGGCCTGCTCACCACGGCACTCGCGGTGGGTGCGCTGGCCGGTGCGCTGGCCGGCAGCGGGCGGCGGGCCCGGCCGGGCGTGTACGTGGTGGTCGGCGCGGCCATCGCCTTCGGGGTGTTCGAGATCGCGGTCGGCTTCGCCCCGTCCTTCATCGTGGCGATGATCCTGCTCGTGCCGACCGGGTTCTTCTCGATATACATG
>DATEOS010000124.1:0-4718 GCA_035273815.1 Candidatus Limnocylindria bacterium | reverse complement strand
GACGGTGAAGGACCTATCGGCGCTGGTGTACGCAAACCAGGTGTGCGGGCTCGACGGCAGTGTTCATGCCGGCTCGGCGTCGGCGTTGTCAGGCATGCCGCGTCGCGACTCGCCCAGGGTCATACGTGCGAACACCCCGGCCGAGGCCGTGATCACGGCTGACAGGCTCAGCACGGGCACGATGCCAATTACCGATGCCAGCGCCCCGCCAAAGCCGAGCACGCTTACCAGGCAGATGAGCGCCACCATGGTGGAGAGCGAACCGAACACCCGACCACGGTAGGCATCCGGCACGCGCTCCTGCAGCAACGTCTGAATGGCCGCGCTCGAAGTCACCGCCGGGATGCCCAGCAGGAACGAGGTCACCAGGACCACCGGCAGCAGCGGCACGTTGAACTGGACCAGCTGCATGGCGCCGGCGACGATGCAGGCGGCAGCCAGCAGGTCGACGGTGGGATGGCGGCGACTCAGTCGCGAGGCCACAACTCCGCCCAGCATGCCGCCCACGGCGCGCGCCGTGAGCACCACGCCGAAGACAGCGGGACCAGCGCCGACCACGTCCCGGATGAAGGCCGCAAACAGCGGATCCGTCATCACGCCGCCGAAGTTCATGAGCAGCAGGACCACGAACAAGGCGAGGATGGCGCGGGTCCGGGTGATCAGGCCAACGCCCTCGCGCCACTCCCGCCAGAAGTGGGCGGGCGCCGGCTCCGCGCTGATGTCAGCCCGCCCCGGAGCGCGAATGGCAGCGATCAGGACCGCGCCGACCACGAACGTGGCGGCATCGATAATGGCCACGCCGTGGATTCCCCACAGGGCGAGCGTCAGGCCTCCGAGCGGCGCACCGATCAACCGGGCCAGGCTGTTGTTGAGCGAGTTCAGGGCGTTGGCGGTGACCAGCTCATCTGCTTCGACGAGCCGGGGCAGGAGCGCGTTCTCGGCCGGTCCGAACAACGTGGACAGGGCGGCCTGAACCCCGACCACCGCCAGGGCGACCGGCAGCACGCCGAACGCATCGATCGTCAGCAGCCCGGCCACCGCCAAGCCCGACGCGAACGAGGTGATGACCATGACGCGCTTGCGGTCCCATCGGTCCACGTACACGCCGGCGAACGTGGTCAACAGAAAGTTGGGGACCAGCTCGGCCGCGATGATCAGCGCCGTGGCGATGGTTGAGCCGGTGCGGGAGTAGACGTAGAACGGCAGGGCGGCCAGCAGCAGCCAATCCCCGGTCATCGAGATCAGGCCACCGAACCACAGCAGGGCAAAGTCCCGCCTGCGCAATACCGCGAGCATGTTGCTAGGCCGCGGTCAGGGAGGGTCCGTGAACCTCCAGCAGCCGCAGCGAATCGGCGGCGAAGACGGCATTCAGCCGGGCATTGCTGCCGAACTCCTCGTACCCGACGATCAGCGCCGGGCCACCGTGCGCCTCGACTTCCCGAGGTGGCATGGCCCGCAGTCGAGGATGCTTCCGCCGGAAGTCGCGCACCTCCGGCAGCGCCAGCGTCAGCGCGCTCACCGAGGTCGTGACCTGGATCCCACAGCTGGCGCAATCGGCGTAGAGCCCACGGCGATGGCTGCCGGGCGGAAGGTCGTCGCGTTCGTAGGTCCGAAGCGGAAGCCGGGCGCCGCACTGCGTGCATGCGACATGGCCGGTCTCCAGCCCCTGGCTGTAGTAGGCGTGTGACCACTCGTCGGCCCGGCGCAGGATGGCGGACGGACGCTTCAGCCCCTCCAGCAGGCGGGCGAAGGCTGGATTGCCGAGCTGGAACTCGACGGCCCGAGCCGCCGGATTCGAGTCGCAGCGCGGGCACCGGAAGGCGATCGTGCCCGGAGCCCGCTCGAGCCACACGAGGAGCGTGCCCACTCCGCACTGCGTGCAGTGCACGCGGGTGTGCGCCCACGTATGAGCCGGAGGCAGCGTGAGCCCGAGCGACTCCGCCTCTTGACGCAGGTCGTCCGCCAGCGAGCGACGCAGGTGCGCCTTGCCTCGGCTGAGGCGCATCGAGACCGCGTCGGCCGAGCTGCCAGTGCGATGGGCGATCTCCGCAACGCTCCGGTCTTCCAGATAGCGTTGTCGCATGGCCTGGCGGGAGACTGCCGGGAGGGTATCCAGCGCCCTGTCCACCAGGTCAGCCATCTCGGCCCGCTCGAGCTCTGCGTCGAGGTCGAGCCCGTCCCGCGGCTCCGCGAATGTCTGAGCCTCGAGCGATGTCGCGGGCAGCTCACGCCCGAGGCGGCGTGCCCATCGGCGGCACATGTTACGAGCGATGGCCGACAGCCACGGCTCGAATCCCGCGGGCTCGCGCAGCTTGCTACGAATGCGCCACGCCTCCAGCAGGGTCTCCTGCGCAAGGTCGTCGGCGGCATGCCGATCTCCGGAGATGGCAGCGCACAGCCGGACCAGGCGCGCGCGGTCGAGGTCTCGCCACAGGTTGGCAGATGTCATCTGGATCTCCGCTGGCCGATACTGTGGGGCAAATCGCAACCCGACGCGAATAACCAACGCCGTTAGCCTCAGCGGGAATATCCATGCGATTTCGTGCGACCCTGGAGACCGAGGGAAAGACCGCCACCGGCATCAACGTGCCGGTAGAGGTCGTTGACGCGCTGGGTGCCGGGAAGCGCCCGCGTGTCACCGTCACCATCAACGGCCACACGTATCGGAGCAGCGTGGCCGTGCTGGGAGGGCGCTACATGCTTGGCGTCAGTGCTGAGAACCGCGCCGCCGCCGGCGTGGAGGGCGGCCAGGAGGTGGATGTCGAGCTGGAGCTGGACACCGCTCCGCGCGAGGTCGCAGTGCCGCCCGATTTCGCGGCTGCCCTGGCGGCCGAGCCGGCGGCGCAGGCCACCTTTGACGGCCTCTCCTTCTCGAACCGGTCGTGGCACGTCCTTCAGATCGACGGCGCCAAGACCGATGAGACGCGCCAGCGCCGCATTGCCAAGTCGGTCGAGGCGCTCCGCGCCGGTAAGGTCCGCTAGCCGTGGCGCTGACTGATCGGGTCGTGGCCATCCCGGGAGCGACCGGGGCTGCCGGCCGAGCGGCGGTGGCAGCCTTCGCGGAGGAGGGCTGCAGGATCGGCTTGATTGGGACCGATGCGGGGAAGCTCCGCAGTCTGGCAGCCGACCTGGACCTGGCCGATGGCCGCTGGCACGCTGCGGCCGGCGATGTCACCAGGGCGGATGACGTGCGCCGCGTAGTCGCGGAGATCTCGGGCGGGCTGGCGCCGGTGGACGTCCTGGTCCACGTGGTGGGCGGATGGCTGGGCGGCACGCCGGCGGTGGAGCTTGACCCCGCGGACGTGGCCACCTCCTTCGGTCAGCACGTCTTCAGCACCCTGCACATGGTGCAGGCCGTCGTGCCCCGCATGGTCGAGCGCGGATGGGGCCGCGTGCTCGCCATCTCGCAGCCGCTGGCGGCCGAGCCCGGGCCGCGCGGTGGCGGCTACCTGATGGCCAAGGCGGCGCAGGAGGTGATGCTCCGCAGCCTGGCTCGCGACCTGGCGGGGAGCGGCGTGACCGCCAACCTGCTCATCGTCAAGACCATCGACAAGGATCACGAGCGCGACCGGGAGCCGACCAGCAAGAACGCCCAGTGGACGACGCCCGAGGAGATCGCCGCGGCAATGGTCCTGTTGTGCGGCGATGGGGCCTCCACTATCAACGGAGCGCGAATTCCGCTCTTTGGCGGCTAATCCCGGCCATTAAGGTTGCGCTGAACGGTGCGGGCCCAATCGCACCGACCGGGGAGGGTGCCCAGCATGTTCATGGATCCGGCGCAGGGACGGTGGGTCTGTCCGCGCTGCTTTGAATCCAACGAGGCCGACGCGGATCGCTGCGTCAAATGCGACCTGGAGCGCGGCGCCGACCCCGCCGCAGCAGCCGCGACAGCGCCGGGCGCTGCGGCGGTCACGCCCGGGACCGAAGGCGCCCAGCCCGCCCCGACAGGGCCTGGCGGCTCTTGGACCCCGCCGCCGGCGCCTGAGTCGAACCGTCCGGGATGGCTGCAGCTCGTCCTTCGTTTCTGGTGGGTTGGGCTGCTCGTGATCGGCGGCGGCATCGCGGCATTCAACTACCTTGGCGGCTCACGACCCGTGACGGACATGAGCGTCGGTGAGTGCTTCGACGTGGCCGACCCCGATTCAGAGTTCATCGACGACGTCACTCAGCGGGACTGCACGGAACCGCACCAGTTCGAGATGTTCTACGTCGGCGACCTGCCCGATGGGAGCTTCCCGAGCGACGACGAGGTGTTCGCGTGGGTCCAGGCCAACTGCATCCCGGCCTTCTCCGCCTATGTCGGGATCGACTACCAGACGTCGGTGCTCGAGGCGCTGCCGATCACGCCGACCGAGGATGGCTGGAACGACGGCGACCACAGCGTGCAGTGCGCCATGCACGATCCGGGCAACCCGCAGCTCACCGAGTCGCAGAAGGACGCCGCCCGCTAGCCCTCACCAGCGATCGACGGCATCCACCAGGGCATCGACGTCGGCCGGCGAACGGGCCAGCACGATGACGCCATCGGCGCCGGCCTCCTGCCAGCGCGCCCATTCCTCGCGCGGCGCCTCGACCCAGGGCTCGCCGGTTATCGGCTCATCGCTCAGCCAGTCCTCGCCCTGGAAGCCGACGATCAGGCGCTGGTCCGCGCGGGCTCGCCCGCTCTGCTCGAGAGCCTCCAGGTAAGCGGGCAGATGGGCCTCGAAGTTGTCGTGGAA
>DATEOS010000123.1:0-2006 GCA_035273815.1 Candidatus Limnocylindria bacterium | reverse complement strand
CGAGCATCTGGTAGCCGCCGCAGATACCCAGAGTCGGTTGCCCGCGCCCTGCGCGGTCGACGATCACTTCCGCCAGGCCGGTCCGGCGCAACCAGTCCAGATCCGACGTGGTCGTCCTGGTGCCCGGCAACACCACCAGGTCGGCGTCGGCCACGACCCGCGGATCGGTGCTGACCAAGACGTCCACACCCGGCTCGGCGGCCAGCGCCTCGACGTCGGTGATGTTCGAGACCCGCGGCAGCCGGATCACCGCTACCCGCAACCGGTCGTGGTGTTCGGCAGATCGCGGCGATGATCGCCAGGCGCCGACCTCGAGCGTGTCCTCGGCGTCGAGCCACATGCCCGGCATCCAGGGCAGCACCCCGAGGCCGACCAGTCCGGTCCGCTCGGTCAGCATCGCCAGCCCGGGCTCGAGAATCCCGAGGTCACCACGGAACTTGTTGATCACGTAGCCGCGCAGCATCGCCCGGTCGTCGTCGGCCAGCAGCGCGTAGGTGCCGTACAGGGACGCGAAGACGCCGCCGCGGTCGATGTCGCCGACGATGATCATCGGCAGCCCGAACCGACGGGAGAGCCCGAGGTTGACGTAGTCCCCGGTCCGCAGGTTGATCTCCGCCGGCGAACCGGCGCCCTCGCAGATCACCAGGTCGTGCTCGGCCGCCAGCTCCTCGTACGCGGCGAACGCCGCCTCGGCGAGGGCGGCGCGCCCGGTGGCGTACTGACCGGCCTCCAAGACTCCGTACGGCTGACCACGCAGCACCACGAAGCTGCGGCGGTCCGAGCCGGGCTTCAGCAGGACAGGGTTCATCGCCGAGGTCGGCTCCACGCCGGCAGCCTGCGCCTGCAGGTACTGCGCGCGACCGATCTCCGAGCCGTCCGCGCAGACCATCGAGTTGTTCGACATGTTCTGCGCCTTGAACGGTGCCACGTCGATGCCGCGCCGGCTCAGCGCCCGGCAGATGCCGGTGACCACCAGCGACTTGCCGGCGTCCGAGGACGTACCGGCGATCAGCAGCCCACTGGCTCCGGGTCGGTCAGGCACCCACGGAGTGTACGGTCCGCCGCGGCTGGGCCTGGACGACCGCGATCCCGGCCAGGATCAGCAGTCCACCGACTGCCTGGATGGGCGTCGGGATCTGGCCGAGCAGCAGGGCAGCGAAGACCACGGCCAAGATCACCTCGGACAGCGCGACGAAGGACGCGATCGAGCTGCCCAGCCGGCGGACGGCCTCGATGCCGGTGAGATAGGCCAGTGCCGCCGACACCAGCGCCAGGGTCAGCACTGGCGCCCACCAGGGCAGCGTCGTGGCAGCGATGGACACCGGGGCGGACGCGACGGCCAGCGGCACGATGCCGATCAGCCCGGCGACGATCAGCACCAGAGTCCCGACCCCGGTGCCCACCGTGGTCAGCAGCAACGCGGGCGGCGCCGCGGCGCTGTTCTCGGACAGGACGAAGTAGGCGCACAGACAGAGCGAGGCGCCCAGGCCCCAGGCCACGCCGACCGGGCTGACGGTGAGGCCACGAGCCAGATCCAGCACCAGCACCAGACCCGCGATCGAGAGGGCGGCGCCAACGATCTTGCTGGCCGTCGGTCGCTGCCCGCGGCGCCACCAGTGCCAGCCGATCAGCAGCACCGGAGCCAGGTACTCCAGCAGCAGAGCCACACCCACGGAGAGATGCTGGACGGCGCTGAAGAAGCAGAGCTGGGCGCCGGCCACCGCTACGACGCCGTACACGACCATCCACCCGGTGGCACGCGGCGTCGGCAGACCCGTTCGCCGGAGCAGCAGCAGGCACGGGATCAGCAGCACCAGGAACGCGCCGCCGACGCGGGCCGCCACGACTGCTGCGGGCGACCAGCCGGTCACCAGCAATGTGCTGGCCAGCGAGCCGGACAAGCCGAACGCTGCCGCCGAGACCAAGGCGATCGGCAAACCGGTGCGCACGTCCACGGTGGTCGTGGCCGAAGCGGGCCGGGTGCTGGCCGCTGTCGTCATCGTCGA
>DATEOS010000122.1:0-2004 GCA_035273815.1 Candidatus Limnocylindria bacterium | reverse complement strand
AAGACGCCGCTCACCCGTCAGCTCGATGCGCTCACCGGCCAGATCATCGTCATCGCCGGCCTGGCACTTGCGGCATCGATCGCGATCGGCTACTTCGTCTACAACCTGCCGTTCTCCACCCTGTTCATCTCGGCCGTGGCGTTCGCCGTGGCGGCCGTGCCGACCGGCCTGCCGGCGGTGGTCACCACTCTCCTCTCGCTGGGGACCAAGGCCCTGGCGGCGGCTGGCGCCATCGTGAAGCGCCTGCGCTCGGTCGAAACCCTGGGCTCGACGTCGGCCATCAACTCGGACAAGACCGGCACGCTGACGCTGAACCAGATGACAGCAGTGGAGCTGACCATCGCCGGCCGCCGCTTCACGGTCGACGGCGAGGGGTACTCCACGGTCGGCCAGATCAGCACGGTCGATGGCAGCCCTGGCGGTGATCTGTCTCCGTATCTGCTGCCGATGGCGCTGTGCGCTGATGCCGAGGTGCGCGATGGGTCCCTGGTTGGCGACCCTACCGAAGGGGCGCTGGTGGTGCTGGCCGCCAAGGGCGGGATCGATCCCGTCGAGACGCGCGCGGCGTTCCCGCGCGTTGCGGTCCTGCCGTTCGACGCGGCCTACAAGCTCATGGCCACCTTCCACCGCATGAAGGACGAATCCGGTCGCGAGGTGATCCGCGGCTTCGTCAAGGGGGCTCCCGACCAGCTGCTGGCCCGCGCCACCAGCGCGCTCATGGCGGATGGGCAGGTTGCCCCCACCGCCGCGGACACGGCGGATCGCTTCAACGCCGAGAACGAGCGGCTCGCGAGCAACGGGCTGCGGGTCATGTGCGTGGCCCGGCGGGACTATGACCCGGCCACGTTCGATCCGAACGCCGACCTGCTGCCGCTCGTCAGCAACCTAACGCTGCTGGCCTTGGCCGGCATTGTGGATCCGCCGCGGCCGGAGGCGAAGGTCGCCATTGCGGAGGCGCACGCAGCGGGGATCCAGGTGCGGATGATCACTGGGGACCACGCCGTAACGGCGGCTGCCATCGCCAAGCAGCTCGGCATCCGGGGCGAGGCGATCACCGGCGCCGAGTGGGGCGCCTACAGCGACGACGAGGCCCTGCGCCGCATCGACGACATCGGCGTCATCGCTCGCGTCACGCCGGAGCACAAGGTGCGGCTGGTCGACATCCTGAAGCGCAAGGGCCGCATCGTGAGCATGACCGGCGACGGGGTGAACGACGCGCCAGCTCTGAAGAAGGCCGACATCGGGGTGGCGATGGGCATCACCGGCACCGAGGTCTCGAAGGAGGCCGCGGACATGATCCTGACCGACGACAACTTCGCGACCATCGTCAAGGCGGTCGAAAAGGGCCGGGCCCTGTACGACAACCTGCTGAAGTACATCCGCTACCAGATGGGCGTCCTGTTCGGCATGATCTGGACCTTCCTGGGCGCCGGCCTCTTCAACGTGTTGATGGGCGTGCCGTTTGTGCCGCAGCAGACCCTGTACGTCAACTTCACGACCCAGGTGCTGCAATCGATTGGGCTGGGTCTGGGCGAGCCGACCGAGGGCCTGATGAAGCGTCCGCCGCGCAAGGCCGATGAGCAGGTCATGCCGCTGCCGCTCGGCATCCGGCTGGCCATCTACGGCGCCATCCAGGCGGCGTCCTGCCTGGTCATCATCCAGTTGTTCAGCATCAACCTCGCCAACGACACGCTGGCACGCACCATGGGCCTCGCGACCTTCTCCTTCGCGAATCTCTTCTACGGCCTCTCGTGCAATGACCTGACCGCATCGGTCTTCAGTCGGGCGCTGCTGGCCAACGCGAAGCTGCTCCAGATGAGCGGCATCTCGCTGGTGTTCATCATCCTCGCCAACCAGCTCGGCCTGTTCAACCGGCTGCTGAACACGGTGCCGCTGAGCATCGAATACTGGGTCCTGGCCGCTGCGGCCGGCTCGGTGATCCTGTGGGTGATGGAGACCGTCAAGTTCTTCCAGCGCCGACGGCCGGCGCCGGAGCCCGAGACC
>DATEOS010000121.1:0-5017 GCA_035273815.1 Candidatus Limnocylindria bacterium | reverse complement strand
CAGCGGGTTGCGGGGGATGCGAGTCTCCTCGATCGCCCCGTCCAGCATGCGACGCACGACCACCGCAGCCTCGAGCAGGTCGCCGCGGTACTTTGGGAAGATCTTGCCGGTCGACGCCTCGCCGACCTGGTGCCCGGCCCGCCCGATGCGCTGCAGCCCGGCTGCCACTGAGGGCGGCGCCTCGATCTGGATGACTAGGTCGATGGCGCCCATGTCGATCCCCAACTCCAGGCTCGAAGTGGCCACTAGCGCCGGCAGGCGTCCGGCCTTCAGCGCCTCCTCGATCTCAAGGCGCTGTTCCCGCGCGATGCTGCCGTGGTGAGCCCGGACAAGCTCCTCGCCGGCCAGCTCATTGAGGCGGGCGGCCAGCCGCTCGGCCAGTCGCCGGGAGTTGACGAAGACCAGGGTGGATCGGTGCGCCCGGATCAGCTCCAGCAGCCGCGGATGCATCGCGGGCCAGATCGACCGCCTGGCTTCGGGACCCGCCGCCGGCCCGCCGGGCTGTTCGTCGGCAGGCAGCTCCTCGCCCAGCCGGGTCATATCCTCGACCGGCACGATCACCTCGAGCTCGAGGCGCTTCCGCTCACCGGCGTCCACGATCCGGACCTGGCGGTCCTGCCCGACGCCGCCGAGGAAGGCGGCGATTGCCTCCAGCGGCCGCTGGGTGGCCGACAGCCCGATCCGCTGCGGAGCCCGCTCGGTCAACGCCGCGAGCCGCTCGAGGCTGAGCGCCAGGTGGGCGCCCCGCTTGCTGCCGGCGATGGCGTGCACCTCGTCGACGATCACGTGCTCGACGCCGCGCAGCGCCTCGCGCGCCTGGCTGGTGAGCATCAGATACAGGCTCTCCGGGGTGGTGACCAGGATGTCCGGCGGGTCCTTGACCAGCGCCCGCCGCGCATCGGCCGGCGTGTCCCCGGTCCGGGAGGCGACCCGCACCTCGGGGAGCTCCGCGCCCTCGCGCTCGGCGGTCCGGCGGATGCCGGCCAGGGGGGCGCGCAGGTTGCGCTCCACGTCATAGGTCAGCGCTTTGAGTGGCGACACATACAGCACGCGCAGCCGGCGCTCCCGGGGACGGGGCTGCGTCTCGGCAAACAACCGGTCCAGCGTCCACAGGAAGGCGGCCAGCGTCTTGCCGCTGCCCGTGGGCGCGTGCAGCAGCGTGTGCTCGCCGGCGGCGATGGCCGGCCAGCCCAGCGCCTGGGCGCGCGTCGGCTCAGCGAACGCCTCGCGGAACCAGGCGCGCGTCGATTCGGAGAAGGCTGCCAGGGGATCGGACGAGGTCACGGCATCTCGAAGTCTATCGGTCTCCAGAATGCCATCGGTTCATGACAGATTCTGTCAGGATTCCGCCGCTCGCCGGGCAGTTCGTGCCTCGCGGTCCGGAAGAGCCGTTGGGTCGTCCCTGCCCTCGTCGGCATACGCCGACCTGGCCAGGCTCTCCAGTGCCAGCCCGCTGACCGGCAGCACCGCCAGCCAGTAGGCGTAGGACGCCCAGAAATCGAGGAAGAGGAACGTCACGAACGCCGCCGAGCCGACCAGCACGGCCCATTCCCAGCGACGCACCCAGAGCCCGGCCATCGCGACCGGAACGGCCAGCCAGCGAAGGAGCGGCACGTTCAGGGCATCGCGCGGGAGCGGGTGAATCGCGCCGGCCATGCGGACCGATTCGAGGTAGGCAGCCGGCCCGCCCCACCACAGCAACGGACTCCATAGCACCGCCGTCGCGCCGGCCAGGACCGCGGCCACGCTCCAACCACCGAATCCGATGGCCGGGAGGAACCAGGCGATGGCATAGGGCTTCAGCGCGGCGCCCACCGCCAGGCAGATGGCGCCGACCAGCGGCCGGCTGCGCAGGACCAGCATCGCGATCAGGATCAGCAGACCGGGCGAATAGTCGTTGATGCCGACCCACTGCGGCCGGACCGAGGCCTGCCACAGGGCGAACACCGCCAGCGTGACTAACGCGCGCTGCCAGGCCAGGATCCCCATGATGACCAGCGCGGCAGCGAACTCCACGATCGGCCCGGGCACCCACCACATGACCCCCAGCGGACCGTAGGGGAACGGCGACCCCGGCGGAATCGACGAGGCGTACCCCACGCCGTACGGTCCCGCACCCGACAGCACGCGCTCCCAGGCTGACTGCGAGACGAGGATCTGGTCCGCGCAGCACCGATCGGCGAAGCCGATCCGGAGGAAGAGCGATGCGCCGATGATCGTGGGCACCGGCCAGCGCAAGGCCAGCGGCAGGGCCACCAGCCACACCAGCCACACGGCGGGCGCGCTCTGGTGCGTCGCCAGCGTCCAGAAGGATTGGCCACCAAGGATGACCAGGGCGCCGAACGGCAGCCAGCGGTGTACCGCGCGCAGCGTGCGTTCCATCCGCCTTGCGTTCCTGGGATCAGGTGGCACGTCGACTTCACTATGCATGACGCCCGAGGCCGCCGACGTCCAGCAGATAGTTGAGCGTGCAACTACAATGGGCGCATGGACGACCGCATCCGCCGAGCCCTGTCACGTGGGCATCTCATTGATCTGACCACCACCGGGCGCACGACGGGGCAGTCGCGCCGCATCGAGTTGGTCTTCCACGCCATTGACGGGCACGTCTACATCAGCGGCATGCCCGGCCGCCCGCGCAGCTGGCTCGCCAATATTCGCGCCAACCCACGGGTGACGTTCCACCTCAAGGGCCCCGTCATGGCAGACCTGCCAGCGACGGCGCGCGAGATCACCGAGCCGACGGAGCGGCGCCAGGTCATGGAGCAGGTGGCCCGCAACTGGCAGCGAACGGATGTGGACCGGATGATGAGCGACAGCCCGCTCATCGAGGTCATTCCGGATGCGCTGGTCGCCTCGGGCGGAGTCGCTTCCTGACCTTCCGCGCCACGCGCACGTACCCCCGGCGGGCCAGGGCGCGATAGCGCACGGCGAAGGGACGAGCATCGTCCCAGGCCAGGACCGCGAACACGTGCGGCTGACGGTATGGACGGAAAAACGCCGGCAGGCCGGTCGGATGACGGACAAGCTCCGGCATCCCGTACACCAGGTCCTTGGTGCCGTCGATCCAGTGCATCCCCTCCGGCTGCTCGATGCTGGCGGGCGCCTCGCCGAACACTGCGTGACGGTAGGCCATGGCCGGCAGGTTGATGCCGGAGCGGAGCATCAGCAGCGACGAGAGGTTGAAGCGGCCGTTGACCTCCATGAGCTTGTACACGCCGTCCCGCGGGTCGCGCTTGAACTCGGTGCAGGAATAGCCCTCGTAGCCGAGCGCATCCAACAGCCGCCTGGCCGGCTCGATGATCTCCGGAATGACGCGGCTGACCACGACCGACGGCGGGCCGAAGGATCGCGGCGTGAGCCGGACCTTGGCTGCCGTGAATTCCACCGGCGGCGAGCCCGCCACGCGGTACGAGTTGTAGTTGGCGCCCTGCCGGTCATCGCCGGGGATCAGCTCCTGCAGCATCATCTGGAGCCCGACCGCGGCCGCCTCACGGTAGGCCGCCACCAACTCGTCCAGGTCCTTGACCCGGACCATCTTGCGTCCGAACAGGTCCTGGTAGAGGTGGCCCTGGCTCGGCTTGGCGAGGCAAGGGAAGGGAAACTCGTCGCGGTGGCGCTCCAGGTCGTGCTCGGAGCCGATGAGCACGGTGCGCGGCGCCGGCACGCCGATCTGCTCGGCAAGCGCGTAGGTGTGCTCCTTGTGAATGATCCGGGTGGCGAGCTCCTCGTCCGGCGCGGCCACCCGGTACCAGCGGCTCAGGCCCTGCTTGTGGCGCGCCACCGCGACCAGCGTCTCATCGCTGGCGGGGAACAGCGGACTCCCCTCGAGGGTCGGGCCCAGGCGTTCGAGGGCGCGGATGAAGCCCTGCTCGTCCTCTTCGGGATGGGGCACCCGGAATGACCGCGCCACGAACCGCGACGCGTGGGCCAGGTCGTCGTCCCGGTATCGCACGAGGACGGCCGGAATGCCGGCCGCCCCGAGTGAGCGGACGACGCCCAGCGCCATGATGTGGCCGGACAGGACGACGGCGGGCGGGTTGGGCATCGAGCGGCAGGGACCTCGTGAAGCGGATTGTCTCGCAGGTAGCCGCTAGCGCCCCAGACCACCGGGAGCAGCCACCGTCCGGTGTCGGCGGGTAGCATTGTCGCGTGGGACGAAACCGTCGGTCCAGCCGGCCGGGATCGTCGGTGTTCCTCGGGAGGGTACGTGGCATCGGGCTCGCATCGGCAGGGCGCACATCGCCATCTGATGATCGTCCACAACCATTGGCCGGATCCGCGCGTCGAACGCGAGGCGCGCGCGCTCGTCGACGATGGGATCCAGGTCGACGTTCTCTGCGCCCTCGACCCGTACAACTCTCCCGACTCGCAATTTCCCGGCATCGAGGTGCAGCGTCTGCCGGTGTGGCGCCGGCGGGGCCGCGGTCCGGCGCTCCAGCTGCTCGAGTACCTGGCCTTTCTGGCCCTGGCCATGTTCCACGCCACGCGCCGCCACGGGCGACGCCACTACCGCACGGTCCAGGTCCACACCCCGCCTGATTTCCTGGTTTTCTCGGCTCTGCTGCTGAAGCTCGCCGGCGTGAAGGTGATCCTGGATCTCCACGACCTGATGCCGGAGTTCTACGCGAGCCGGTTCGGACGGTCCCTGTCGTCGCTCCCGGTCCGGCTGATCGCCTGGCAGGAGAAGCTGGCGGCGTCGTTCGCGGACCGCGTGATCACCGTGACCGACACCTGGCGTCGGACGCTCGAGACACGGGGCATCCCCGCCGACAAGCTCAGCGTCCTGATGAACCTGCCCGATCCGGCGATATACGGCCCGGCGGTAGCGGCGCCGCGCGCGGACGGTCCGTTCACGCTCGTGTACCACGGCACGCTCACCGAGCGGTACGGCCTGGACGTCGCGCTCCACGCCGTGGCGCTGGCCGGCCAGGAGCTCCCGCTCCGCCTGATCATCCATGGCCACGGCGACCTTGCGGACATGCTGCCGGGGCTGGCCGCGGAGCTCGGCATCGCC
>DATEOS010000120.1:0-2396 GCA_035273815.1 Candidatus Limnocylindria bacterium | reverse complement strand
CCTCAACACCCATGTGGTCGCCGCGCACACTCACGACATCATCGGCGGCGGCGCCCATGCACATAACGTCAGCGCGGCGGCCAACCACACCCACAGCATCAATGACGACGGGGCGCACACGCATACCGTCGCGCTGGGCGGCGGCAACCAGCCGCTGGATATCCGGCAGCCATACGCGACGGTGACGAAAATCATTTATGCCGGGAGCCAAGCCGCACCCGCCGCGGCGACCGCAGCCGTGCCGCTGGTTCGCCGGCTGATGTCCGCGCCGATGCGCGGGGCGCACTGACAATGCCCCGCCTGCCCCAGGCTCCGCCTCCGGGTGTGGTCAGGAATGCCACGCCAGAGGCGACATCCGGGCGGTGGTGGGACTGCAACAACATCCGGTTCAGGGGCGGCCAGATCCAGCCGATCGGTGGCAACACGTCCCTGCCCGGCTCGACGGTCGCCTTGAACGAGCGCCCGCGCGACATGCTGACGTGGCACGATAATTCCAGCGTGTGGTGGGCGGCGTTCGGCACTGACAGCAAGCTCTATGCCTATCGGTTCGACACCAACACGCTGCACGACATCACGCCAGCCGGGGTTGGGCCACTCGACCCGCCCGGCGCACTGGACGGCTACGGGTTGGGCGATTACGGCGAGGACGCCTACGGCACCGCCCGCGACCCCGGCGACATCGGCCCGCAGGATGTTGCCGCCACGATGGGCGATAGGTGGTCGCTCGACACGTTCGGCGAGGATCTGCTGATCGTGCCGACGCAGGACGGCCATCTGTATCGCTGGACACCCACCACGCCGGCTACGCTGCCTGCGATCGTGCCGAATGCGCCCGACCAGAACCGCGGCGTGATCGTCACCGATCAGCGGCACGTCGTGCTGCTGGGGGCCGGCGGCGACCCGAGGCGGATCGCCTGGAGCGACCAGGAGGACCCCGAGGTCTGGACGCCGGACGTGGTCAATTTGGCCGGCGACAAATGGTTGCAGACGCAATCATATGTCATGACGGCGATCAAAATCGCAGACAGCATCTTGATCTTTACGGCTAATGACGTTCACAAAATGACTTATGTCGGGGCGCCATACGCCTATGGTGTAGTCGAGATCGCATCGGGCTGCGGGCCGCTGTCGCCGCGCGCTGTGGTGCGGATCGGCAATGTCGTCATGTGGCCGGGCTTGCAGACGTTCTGGGGCTACGCGGGGACGGTACAGCCGGTGAAGTGCGACGTCGACGACTGGCTTTTCAGCCTCCTTAATCGCTCGATGGTCGGCCGGGTGTTCGGCAGCCCGAATCCTGCATTCAGCGAGATGTGGTGGGACTGGCCGGACGAAGGTGCGACCGAGTGCAACAGATACATCGCGGTGAACTACGCCGACCCTAACCGGCCCTGGACGATCGGGGTGCGGGAGCGCACCGCGGCGGACCAATCCGGCACACTGGATAATCCCGTGCTGGGTGGGCTGACGGCCGCCGGCCTCGGCTCGCTGTTCCTGCACGAGTATGGCTGGAGCGACAACGGCGTGCCCCGTGCCCCCCTGGGCAGCGTCTACGCTGAGACCGGCAACATCGTCATGGGCGATGGCGACGTGCGGTTCCACGTGCGGCAGCTTGTGCTCGATGCGGCGGCCCCGAGCGGCCTCGGCTACCGGTTTCTCACGCGCGAGCAGCCACAAGGCCCGGAGCGCGACACCGGGCTCTATACGGTTGTGCATGACGGCCTGATGGATATGCGGTTCAGTGGCCGGCACATCCGGATGCGGATGGAGGCCTTGGCCGATGAGCCGTTCGCAGTCGGCCGGCCGAAGATCGTGGCCAGGAAAGGCGGGAAGCGATGACAGTTCGCCCGATCAGTCGCCCGCCGGCCCCGTTCCAGGCGCCAACCGCCGGGTCGCTGGACGAGCGGCTGGCGGTGATGGCGCAGGAGATCAACCGCAAAGCCAACGCGGGCTTGGCGGGACCCAGCTACTCTTTCATCGGCCTGATCTCGCCTAACGGAACGTCCTATCGCGTGTCGGTGGACGATACCGGGGCGATCGTCACGGAGGTGGCCCCGCGGTCATGACCAGCGAAGAAAAGGTGCGGCGGTTCGAGCGGGCGCTGGCGCATGCCGGCAACACCCACTCGATTTCCGACGTGCTGGACCAGATGCGCGAGCAGCGCGCCGTGTGCTGGCGCAACGGCGACAGTGTTATTGTCACCGAGGTCGTCGTGTCGCCCCGCGTGCGAGCGTGTAACTATTGGATCGTGGCGGGTCGTCTGCACGAGTGTGCGGAGCTACAGCCGGCGATCGACGCCTGGGCGATCAGCGAGGGTTGCAGCGTGGCGACCGCCACCGGGCGGATGGGGTGGCTGCGCCTGTCTCAGACGCCGTTCGGCAGCGACTGGAAGGCTGCTG
>DATEOS010000119.1:0-2580 GCA_035273815.1 Candidatus Limnocylindria bacterium | reverse complement strand
TCAGCTGCCCACCAACGAGTCCCGGCGGGGCAGCGCCTGGCCCTCACCGCGCAGCTGGGACATGGCGCTGCGGCTCGTTGCCTTCGCCGTGGCGGCTGGCACCGCTCGGGAGGTGTTGTCCATGTTGGTCAGAGGGACCGTGGGCGACGGACCTGGGCTGGAGCTGCTGGCCAGTATGGACCGGATGGACCTGCCGGACCCGGAGCTACTGCTGGCCGATCCCGCGACGGCGGTCCTACCCGAGCGGGGTGATCTGCGCCAGATCGTGCTCGACGGCGTGGTGGAGGCGGTCCGGAACCGGCCGGACCAGTCCCGATGGGACGCGGCCTGGGCCCTGCTGGCGCTGGCGTTGGAGACAGGTGCCCCTGACCTGGTGGTCACACCGGCGGCGACACTCGCCGCGCTGCGTCGCGAGGACTGGGAGATCCCAGCGGCGATCGAACGGCTCTCGGGCGCGGTTGCGCTGGCGCGCCGGGTCGACGCCGCCCGGACGATCACGGGATCTTTTGCGGGTGCTCGCCGATGACACGGCTACAGCTCGATCGCGAGAAGCTCTTCGCCGCCCGGCTGCACGCCGCCCAGGTCCGGCCTTACCTGGCGACCGCGCTGTTCGCACTGGACACAGTGGAGTCCCGCCGGGTACCCACGATGGCGGTGGACCGGCACTGGCGCTGCTACGTCTCGCCAGGGTTCGTGGATCGCACGCCCTTGGCCGAGTTGGCCGGCGTATGGGTGCACGAAGTCTCCCATCTGCTGCGCGACCATCACGGCCGGAGTGAGCGGTTCGCCGCGCGGCACGATCTCGTCGGGGTGGGAGAACGGCTGCGGATGAACATCGCGGCCGATTGCGAAATCAACGACGACGTGTACGGAGACGGCCTGGCCCGGCCCGAGGGTGCCGTCGACCCGCAGTATCTCCGGCTTCTGCCGGGCCAACTGATGGAGGACTACCTTCGCCAGTTCCGACTCGGTCCGCACACCCAGGGGCTGGTCTGGTTGGACTGCGGCAGCGGCGCCGACGGGCTGGACCGGGAATGGGAACTAGGGGCTGACGGTGCACACGGCCTCAGCGAACAGGAACAGGACGCGGTCCGATTCCGGGTCGCCCATGGCATCGCGGCCCGATCAGGTGACGTCCCGCAAGGCTGGCGACGATGGGCGGAGGACGCGTTCCACCCGCCCCAACCGTGGCGCGAACTGTTGGGGGCCGCGGTCCGGAGTGCGACCTGCGGGCCCGGCGCAGCCGACGACTACACGTACGACCGGCCCTCGCGTCGCGCCAGCGGCCTGCCGGGCGTCATCCTGCCCAGGCTGCGCCGCAGACCACCGCGGATCTGCGTCATCATCGACACGTCCGGGTCCGTCAGCGACGCCGAACTCGGTAGCGCGATCCTCGAAGTCGCCGCGATTGCCCGGGCGGTCGGCGGGCGACACGACCTCGTCACCGTCCTTCCGTGCGATGCCGCGGCCCACGCCGTCAACCCGTTGTGCCGAGCAGAAGGAATCAACCTGGTGGGCGGCGGCGGCACGGACATGCGGGCGGGCTTCGCCAAGGCGCTGCGAATGCCCGCCCGACCGGACGCCATCGTCGTCCTGACGGATGGCCAGACGCCGTGGCCAGATACGAGGCCGCCGTGCCGCACGGTCGTAGGCCTGTTCGCTCGGGTTGAGCCGAGACACCAAGTCATCGAGGACGACCCCGACTACCGGCCGGATACTCCGCCCGGCTGGGCCCGCGTGGTCAACATCGGGTAACCGAGACAATTGACTCCCCTGGCGGAGGGCGCTGACCCACGCGCCTGGCATTGCGATCGGAACGGCGCAGGAGCCTGGTCCGAGCAGGGCGACCAGGCCCGCAATCTCGTACGCTGGCCCGCCTTGCCGGACCATTTCGTAGTTCCGTTCGGTATTAGGGGTCCGGTGGTTCGCGATGAACCTGGCCATCGAAAGCATGCCCGTTCTGCGCGAGGAAGCCTGTCACCGCTTGCTGGAATCCCTGTGGATTCTCAATCCACGGCAGGTGGCCGGCGCCGGCGAGACTCACCCGCTGGGCGTTGGGCAGAGCCCGGTGCAGCGAGTCAACGGCCCAGCGGGGCCGGATGTCCTCGCTACCGTCAACGATCAGCACCGGCAACTCGAGCATCCGGCATCGCCCCGCGATGTCGGCGGTGTCGAGGTAGTCCCTGACTTCGGCGTTGATCGCGGCGTTGCAGTCGTAGTTGATGCCGAACCACGGCGTGGCCATCCGCTGCGCCTGCTGCAGCGCGGTGCTCTGGTCGGCGAAGTCGACCGACCATTGCAGTACGGCGAGTTCGCGCTCCTCGCCACCGTTCCGTGCACGGTTCCTGAGCGACTCCCAGCGGTCCAGGTGGCTGCCGAGTCGCCGACGCAAATGCAGTTCGTAGTGGGCGTGCCACGTGCGGTCGCGTTCGATGCCGGTTCCGGACACGTAGATCAGATGGCTGACCCGGTCGGGGTGTTCGATCGCGTACCGCAGCGCCAGGTGAGAACCCCACGAGTGACCAAGCAGCACAGCTCGTGGCCCAGCCAACTGATCGCGCACGGCGTCGAGGTCCCGGA
>DATEOS010000118.1:0-2126 GCA_035273815.1 Candidatus Limnocylindria bacterium | reverse complement strand
GAGGACAACATGGCCGCGACAACACCACCGATCCGGCCGGCGGACCGGGCCTTGATGTACGAGGAGGCGCTGCGGGAGCTCTCCGCGCTCCGGCGCGAACGGGCGGTCCTGGCGCGCAGATCCGACGCCGAGGGCCGGTTGCGCCCCTGGCAGGTCGAACTGCTGAAGCTGCAGCAGTACCTGGAGACCGAGAAGCTCCGCATGATCGTGCTGTTCGAGGGGCGCGACGCGGCCGGCAAGGGTGGCGCCATCCGGCGCGTCGCCAGGTACATGAACGGCAGGCACTGCCGCGTCGTCGCGCTCGGCCGGCCGACCGAGGAGCAACGATCGCAGTGGTATTTCCAGCGCTACGTGGCGGAGTTTCCCACCGGCGGGGAGATCGTGCTGTTCGACCGGAGTTGGTACAACCGCGCGATGGTGGAGCGCGTGTTCGACTTCTGCACTCCGAAGGAATATAAGAACTTCCTGCGCGGCGTCACCGGGTTCGAGAAGGACCTGGTGCGGCAGGGAACGGTGCTGGTCAAGCTGTACTTCAGCGTCACCAAGGAGGAGCAGGCCCGCCGGTTCGAACGGCGCCGGACCGACCCGTTGCGCCAGTGGAAGCTCAGCGAGATCGATTTGCAGGCGCAGGACCGCTGGGACGACTTCACCAGCCACAAGTACGAGATGCTGCGGCGCACCGGCACCCGCGCGGCGCCGTGGCTGATCATCCGGTCCAATGACAAGCAGCTCGCCCGGCTGAACACGATGAAGGTCATCCTCAACGCGGTCGACTACAAGGATCGCGACAGGGACCTCGACTTCACGCCCGATCCCCGGATCGTCGTCGCCGGCGCGGACGAGGTGGCATTGATGCAGGACGAGCGTAAACGTAGCGGCAAGTTCATCGGATGAGAACACCACGACGGAGGAGGGTCATGCCGAAGGCGACATACCAGGTCAGGATTTCGGGGCTGATCCCGGCCGAGATGGCTGCGGAGTTCCGCGACCTGACCGTGAGCGTCGAGCCACCGGAGACGGTGCTGCACGGGTCGCTACCGGACCAGTCCGCCGTCATCGGGCTCATCTCACTGATCCACGGTCTCGGGCTTTCCCTCATCGAGGTGCGCCGGCTCCCCGCCGACGAGAACCCGAATCAGCCACCGGACAGCGCTTCCTGAGCCGGAAGGACACCCTCGGCATGGCACCGGGAGGCGGGCCTCGCGGCACCCCGGCGGACCGGCCGCCGATGCGCCGGCCGCCGCGGCACGGCTACGGCCTGGTGCTGCTGCTCATCGTCCTGACGTACGTGCTGGCGCTGATGGCCGACCGCCATTGGATCGTGACGCTGCTCCTCTTCGTGCAGACCGGGACGGTATGGCAGGCACTGCGCACGTCCCGCGCCCGCCCGGGCGTCCGGCTGGTCGCCGCCGGCGTCTTCGCGCTCGCGCTGGTCGCCGCGGTCTGCAACCTCTTCACCGAAGGCACGCCGCTGGCCGGACTCACCTTCCTGGCCGCCAGCCTGCTCTACCTCATCGCGCCCTTCTCGATCGTCCGAGACATCGGCTTCGACCGTGGTGTGGACCGGCAGACGATGGTCGGTGCGCTCACCGCGTACCTGCTCATCGGCATGGCGTTCGGATTCGGCTACCAGTGCGTGGCCGCTCTGCAGACCGGTCCGTTGTTCGGCGACGCCGGCGATCCCGCCTTGTCGCAGACGCTGTTCTTCAGCTTCGTCACCATGACCACCACCGGATACGGCGACCTGGTCCCGGCCGACAACCCGGCACAGAGCATCGCCGTGCTGGAAGCCCTGATCGGCCAGCTGTTCCTCGTCACCGCGGTGGCGAAAGCGGTCGAGAACTGGCGCCCACGGGGGTGGCGGCGCACGGCCGCGGAGTCCGGCGGCGCTGCCGAACCGAAGGACGGCAACACCGCCCGGTGATCCCCGCGACCGGCCTCAGCCGACGCCCGGGCGGGTCGGCTGCCGCAGGGCGGTGCGCTGCCCCAGGTTCTCCAGCCACCGCACGAGCTGGCGGTGGACGGCGTCGGCACCGATGAGCTCCCCCTCCACCGGCCACCCGGCCGGATGGATCAATACCGGCCGGTTCTGCGATCCGCCGAGGCCACCGTGGCAGCCGATCAGT
>DATEOS010000117.1:0-3007 GCA_035273815.1 Candidatus Limnocylindria bacterium | reverse complement strand
GTGACGCTCCGCTACGGCTGGCCGGATGTGACCGAGCGGCCTTGTCAGGCGGCGTGGGAGGTCGCCGCCATCCTCGTGACTCGTGGTTGGAGCGGCCTACCTACGCGTTGCCCCAGGTGTGCCGACGCCTCGGACGCCGATCTCCGAGCTTGGTAAGGCGCCGATACTGACTGGGTGCTGGCTCGTCCCCGTCTATGGGGATGAGCCAGCAGTGACGGACAGCCGGTTCAGATCAGGCCGTGCTGCGCGAGATTCGGCGGCAGCTGGGCGGCGGCATCCCGGTCGACCAACCACAGCGTGCGCTCCCGTCCTCGGACACCGGCGGCCGGGAGTTGGATGGGTCCGGCTCCGGAGAAGGCGAGCCGGGCGGCAGCGGCCTTGTCCGAGCCGGTCACGCAGAACCACACCTCGGCCGACTGGTTGATCACCTCGAGGGTGAGCGAGATGCGCTCCGGCGGTGGTTTGGGGGAGGACCGGACTCCGATCACCCGACCGTCGGCGTACGAGGAGGGGTGCTCGGGGAACAGCGACGCGACGTGCCCGTCCGGCCCCATCCCCAGCAAGCAGATGTCGAACACGGTGTCACCCAGTTCGCCCTCGTAGGCCTCGGCCGCCCCGTCGAGATCGAGACCGTCGCCTGAGGCAGGCATCGGATGCACCCGCTCCAGATCCAGGGGAAGGGCCGCCAGCGCGGTCAAGGCCTGTCGGGCGTTGCGGTCGTCGTCGTCCGCCGGCACGAACCGCTCATCGCCCCACCACAGACCGACCCGGCTCCAGTCGACCGCCGAGCTGCGTCCCTCCAGCCCCAGTCGCTGGTACGCCTTCGTCGCGATCCGGCCGCCGGTCAACGCCACCTCCGGTGTGCGCGCATCCCGCTGCAGCTCGGTCAGCCGGGCCATCAGCCGGGCGGCCAGCGCCTCGGCCACATCATCGGCGGTGGAGTGAACCAGGATCTCCGCTCCGGATGCCATGGTCAGCCTTCCTGGCTCGACGCAGTCTTCTTCGCCGCACGCTTGGCGGTGGTGCGCTTTGCGGTGGCCTTCTTGGCTGGCACCTTCGTGGCGGACGCCTTCGTGGCGGTGGTGCGCTTGGCGGCGGCCTTGTTGGCGGCCGCCGTCGCGGCGGCGGCCCTCCTGGCGGGTGCTGCCTCAGTGGTCGCCTTCGTGGCGGCTGCCCTTTTCGAGGTGGCCTTCTTCGTCGAGGTCTTTCCGGCCGCGGGGCGTTTCGCAGCGGCCGTGCCCACGGGACTGCGACTCGATGCCGGGATCGTCTCCGGCGCCAGCGCCCGGGTGCTGGCAGCCTTCTCCGCCGATGGACGGGTGGAGGCGGTCTTCGCCGGCGAGGCACCCTGGGAGTACTGCTGCAGCGCCAGCAGCGCATGCGCGTACACGTCGTCGTCGTCCATCCGCCGCAGCTCTTCGGTGATCAGCTCGGTGGTCTCCCGCCGCTTCAGCGCGACCAACCGCGCGAGTTGACCGGGTACGGCGTAGGAGGCCAGCAGGCCGTCGGAGCGGGTGATGGCGATGTCACCCGCGGCCGTCGTCATCCGGACGGCCGTCATGCCGGGCCCGGCGGTGTTCTTGCGAGCCACCTTGACCTTCAGGCAGGACTGCAGCCAGGCGGCGAGCAGATCGGCCGACGGACTGCAGCGCTCGGCCTCCACCGTGGCAGCAAGGATCCGGGCGGGGTACTGGTCCAGGGCCGCGGCGAGCAACGCCCGCCAGCGAGTGAGCCGCGTCCAGGACAGATCCGTGTCGCCCGGCTGGTAGGTGGTCGCCCGGATCTTCAGCTCGGCCAGTGGGCGCTTGGCCGCGGCCGCGTCGGTGACCCGGCGGACCGCCAACCCGGCCAGCTCGTCGTCGCGGATGTTCGCCGGCGCCTTGCCCGGCCACCAGATCACCACCGGGGAGTCGGGCAGCAACAACGGCCGGACCACCGAGGCCGGGTGCGAGGCCAGCGGCCCGTACATCCGGATCACCACCACCTCGCCAGGCGTGCCCTCGCCGATCCGCACCTCGGCGTCGAGCGAGGCCACCCGCCCCGAGGCGTGCACGACCAGCAGGATCCGGGCCGGATGCTCCCGGCCGCTCTCCATCGCGGCCTTGAGCGCCGACTCGTACTCCTTCTCCTGGCACACCACCAGCAGAGTCAGCACCATGCCCATGGCCGGGCTGCCGGCGCTGCGGCGAGCACGTAGCAGAGCTGAGGAGATGTGCGCGGTCGTGGTGTCGGTCAGCGTGATGATCATCGCTGCTCGCCGCAGTGGCTGGAATTCGCTTCGCTCATGCTGTGATCCTTCATCGGCGTCCCCTGTGGTCACGTCGTACGGTCACGGTCGGCGCCACTGGAAGCCGTCGCGGGCCAGCATCTCGTTGGCGCTGTCCGGGCCCCAGCCGCCGGGCTCGTAGTCCTGCGGCGGCTCCGTCACGCTGGCCCAGTAGTCCAGGATCGGATCCAGGATCTGCCAGGAGAGCTCGACCTCCTGGTGCTGGGGAAACAGCGGGGGATCGCCGAGCAGCACGTCGAGGATCAGCCGCTCGTACGCCTCGGGCGAGGACTCGGTGAAGGACCCGCCGTACGCGAAGTCCATGTTCACCTCGCGGATCTCCATCTGGGTGCCCGGAACCTTGGCGCCGAACCGCAGTGTCACGCCCTCGTCGGGCTGGATCCGCAGCACCAGCGCGTTGTAGCCGAGCTCTTCGGTGTCGGTGGCGGTGAACGGCAGGTGCGGCGCTCGCTTGAAGCCCAGCGCGATCTCGGTCACCCGCCGGGCCAGGCGCTTGCCGGTCCGCAGATAGAACGGCACCCCGGCCCACCGACGGTTGTCGATGTCGACCCGGATGGCGGCGAAGGTCTCGGTCGTGGTGGTGGGTGGGATCCCCTTCTCCTCCAGATAACCCGCCACCTTGGTGCCGCCCTGCCAGCCACCGGTGTAGCGACCCCGGGCGGTGTGCAGGTCCATCCGCTCCGGCGGTCGGGCCGCCGCCAGCACCTTCTGCTTCTCCGC
>DATEOS010000116.1:0-11780 GCA_035273815.1 Candidatus Limnocylindria bacterium | reverse complement strand
TGGGTTCACCCATTCAGCATACATCACCAGTCAACTATGGTTGACAGGTGACGATCGGTCGGGTACGCTACCGTCGTCACCAACAAAAAGGTAATGGGTGGTGACGGAAGGGACGGAACCGGAGATGGTCGACATGCTGGATTACCGCCTGCACAACGCTCTCCTGCAGGCCGAGGATCGGCTCGCAGGCGCGGAGCGACGCCGGGCGCCGAACGGCATCCGCATTCACCTGCGACCGGCGCGGCGGGACGGGCGGCAGGGCCGCTAAGCGCGACCGCTAAGCGCGACCGCTACGCGCGACCGCTACGCGTCGGCGCGGTGATCGCGGGCGGTGAACCCGCGAACCAGGACGAGCAGGCCAATGGCGATGACCGCCACCGGCAGCACCCACTCCGGCAGCGGCAGGCGCTGGCCGCTGATGCCGATGATCCCCTCGAAGAAGATGAAGCCGGCCACGAACAGGCCGATGGCAATCAGGATCTGCCAGAACCCGTCGCGCGCCATCTTGCGATTGCCGCTGCGGGTGCCGTACAGCAGCATCCCCAGGCCGCTGCCGCCTGGCCCGACCAGTGCCCAGGCGTAGGCCCAGCTCTCCCAGTGGCCGGTGGCGTTCTGGTAGAGCAACACCAGGCCGACCATGGTGACGATGCTGCCTGCCACCGTCAGCCCCGATCCCTCGCGCTGGGTGAGACCGAAGGCCATCATCGCCAGTCCCGGCGCAATCACGTAGAACGGCCAGGTGGCGGCTCCCCAGTCGATGTTCAGCCACTGGCCGATGAAGAAGAAGACGCCGACCGTGATGAGCAGGATGCCCAGCAGGGCGGTGCCCGAGCTCCCTCGTCGCTCGGGTGTCGCCGCGATCGTGGGGGGCGGCGGCGGCGGCTCGGCGGGCTCGGACGGTTCGGACGGCTCGGGGGCGACCGCTTGATCGGCGTCCGATGCAGCGGGCGGGGCCTGCTCGGTCATTCCCGGATGCTACCGCCCGCGGCAAGCGGCGTCGCCATCTCCGTGCGACGGAGCAGCCAGTCGCTGTAGCCGCCATTCCACGACTGCGCCGCACCGTCGCGGACCTCGACCACCCGGTCGGCCATCCGATCCAGGAAATAGCGGTCGTGGCTGATGAAGATCGCCGTCCCCTCGAATGCCTCGATGGCCGCCTCCAGCGTTTCGATCGACTCGATGTCCAGGTGGTTGGTCGGCTCGTCCAGGACCAGCAGGTTGGCTCCGGACAGCATCAGCAGCATGAGCTGCAGGCGCGTCCGCTCGCCGCCGGACAGCGTGCGAATCGGGCGCCGGACCTGCTCGTAGTCGAACAGGAAGGTCATCAGCCGCGCCACGGCCTGCTCCTCGGTGCCCGGGAAGGTGGCGCGCAGGGTCGCGAGCGGCGTGGAATCGGGATCGAGCGTGTCCTGGTCCTGCGCCAGGTAGCCGATCCGGATGGAGGGGCCAACCCACACCTCGCCGGCGGTCGGCGCCAGCTCGCCGACCACGCCCACTCGCTCGCCGTGCATCACCGTCAACTCAATCGCCTGCAGCACGCGGTTGTCGCCGAAGTCCATTCCCACCTCGCGCAGCTCGGCCGCGCGCTTGCCGCCGCGCTGGTGCGGGTGCAGCTCCAGCCCGATGCGGCGTCGTTCCAGCACCGGGCGCTCCACCTTGTCCATCCGCTCAACCCGGCGCTGCAGGTTGCGGGCGGCGTTCATCAGGCCCTTGTTCGACTGGCTGGCGGGCACCGATCGGGCCCACTGGATGAGGCGGCGGGAGGCTTCCTCCAGTCGGTCGATCTCCTTGCGCTGCGCCATGTAGTTCGCCTGCTGGCGCCTCAGCTCCAGCTCTCGCTCGATCGCGTAGGAGGTGTAGTTACCCGGCCAGACCCGAACCTGGCCGCCATCCAGCGAGGCGATGTCGGTCACCGTCTCGTCCAGCAGGTAGCGGTCGTGGCTGACCGCCAGGATGCCGCCGCCGAAGCGCGTCATCAGAGCCTGCAATCGCTCGCGGCCCTCCAGGTCAAGGTGGGCCTCCGGCTCGTCCAGCAGCAGCAGCTGAGGATCCTGGATGATCGCCGCCGCCAGGCCGATCAGCTTGCGCTGCCCACCGCTGAGCACGCGGGTCGGCAGCTCGAGCTCGCGCTCCTCGAGCCCGATCTCGGCCAGCATCGACCGCACCCGGCCCTCGAACGAGGGTCCACCGGCCCGGTCGTAGCGATCCAGCAGCCGCGCCTGCTCCGCGAGCACGGCCTCCATGCGCGTGCCGTCGTTGTAGACAGATGGATCCGCCAGGCGTCGGTCGCAGTCCGCCAGGCCGTCGTCGATCTCGCGCAGGTCAGCGCGGGCGTCCTGCAGGGTGGTGGCCGGGGTGCGCTCGTCGCCCAGCGGGTGCTGGGCCAGCATGGCCAGCCGCAGTCCGCGCTGGCGGGTGATCTGCCCGGCATCGGACTCCTCGTCGCCGACAGCGATGCGCAGCAGCGTGGACTTGCCCGAGCCGTTCGGCCCGACCAGCCCGATGCGGGCGCCATCGGGCAGCTGCAGGTCGACGCCGCGCAGGATCTGGCGCCCGCCGAAGGCCTTAACGATGCCGCGCAGGGAGAGCAGCGTCATCGGTCCAGGACGGATCGGAGCGTGGCGACGTCCACGTTCCGCCCGGTGAGCACCGCCGTCGCTCGTCGCCCGGCCAGGCCGCCGAGCCGCGCCCGCAGGGCGGCGATGGGGAGTGCGGCGCTGCCCTCGATGGCCAGGTGGTGTACCTCCAGCGCCCAGCTCATCGCGTCGGCGATCTGGTCCTCGTCGACCACCACTACCTCGTCCACCAGCTGCTTGCACATCTTCCAGGTGATGCTGTCGCGCTCGATGTTGCCGGACACGCCATCGGCCAGTGTCGGGGCGATGGGCACTGGCTTGGTCGAGCCCGACTCGAAATAGACGTACATCGGTGGCGAGGCCGATGGCTGGACGCCGACCAGGCGCATGCCGGGGCGCATGGCCTTGGCCCACAGGCCGATACCGGAGATCAGCCCGCCGCCTCCGATCGGCACCACGAAGGCGTCGCACTCGGGCCAGTCCTCGAGCACCTCGACCGCGACGGTCGCCTGGCCCGCGATCACATCCGGGTCGCCATACGGCTCGACGTAGGTGGCGATGCCCTCATTGTGGCGGCGTCTCGCCTCGATCTCGACATCGTCGTATTCGCGACCGAAGACCTCCACCACGCAGGCGTCCGACTCCAGCGCACGCAGGCGCTCGAGCTTGGCGGGTGAGGCGGCCGCGGGCACCAGCACCGTCAGGCGCATCCCGTACCTGGCCGCTGCGCTGGCCACCGCGATGCCGTGGTTCCCGGTCGAGGCGGTGACCAGGCGAGCATTGGGCGTTTCCGCGGCGATCAGGAAGACCCTGTTGAAGGCGCCGCGGATCTTGAAGGCGCCGGTCGGCTGCAGCAGCTCCAGCTTCAGCCGTACGTCAGCGCAGCCGCTCTCATCCGCCAGGGTTGGCGACCGCTCGAGCGGCGTGTGCAGCGCCACCCCGCGCAGGCGACGCCGCGCGGCGAGGACGTCGGAGAGCAGCGGGAAGCGGGCCATGGTGGCCCAAGTCTAGGGGCGGGTGTGCTCAGGCCGCGTCGGGCAGGAAGTCGTCGCCGTGCGGGCCGCGCTCCAGGCCCCCCAGCCGCCGGCTGATGCGCATCAGCGAGCCCAGCCGGTCGCTGACCCGCGCCCGTTCCACGGGGGTGGCCCAGTGACGGAGCGTGTAGTCGATCTCATGCTTGTGGCGGGTGGCCGTCATCACCATCTCGTCAATCTCGTGGCGGCGCGCCCCATCGACCTCCAGCGCGATCAGGCGCCGTCGGGCGTCGAGCACCTCCAGGTAATAGGAGGTGGCCAGCCGATCGAGGTCGCGCTGCGCATCATGCGCCCACGGCTCCGGCGGGCCGCCGAAGCCGAAGCGACGCCACTCTCGGGGTTGGATGACCTGTACCACGACCGCACGGTACGCCGCCGTCCGGCGGCGGGACAGGACCCCGACCGGCCTATTCGGGGCCTGTACCAACGGCGGTGCGTTGCGCCAAGGGGGTCAGTGCCCCGTGTCACCAGCCTCCAGCGAATTTCCGGGCTCGTGCGGTGGGGCTGGTATCATCGAAGGCCCTCGCTGGGGTGTGGCCAAGCGGTAAGGCGCCTGACTCTGGATCAGGAGATCGAAGGTTCGAATCCTTCCGCCCCAGCCATCTTCCTCCCACCCGGCACGCCACATGCACATGGCGGCCATGTACCGCAGTGCACAGCGGTGTGCTGGCGCGCGGCCGTTGAGGTGGCGGAGATCACGAGCGAGGTCGCATCCCACCAGGTCCTGGTCGTCGAGGACGACCCGGCGCTCCGCGAAATCTATGCCGGAGCGCTGCGTGGCTATGGGCACGACGTGCGAACCGCCGGCGACGGAGCTGAGGCGCTGCATCGCCTGGAGAACGGCTGGGCGCCCTGCGTCGTCTTCCTTGACCTGCGCATGCCCGGGATGGATGGCTGGGAGCTGAGCCGTCGGCTGCATGCCGACGATCGGTGGCGCAACGTGCCGGTGGTGGTGGTGGCCGCCCACTTCCGCATCGACCGCGAGGCGGCCGAGATCGGCGCCGCCTCCTGGCTGCAGAAGCCGTTCGACCTGGCCAGGCTGGACGAGGAGACCAAGGCGCATTGCGACAGTGACTGACGCCGTGCGCGCCTCCGCCGCGGCCGGCGGGGATGAGGAGGTCACTCGCCTCCTGCCGGAGATCTTCGACAGCGTGGCCGATGGCGTGACCGTCCTCGATCGGGCCGGAACCTTGCGCTACGCGAACGCGGCCGCGGCGCGCCTGATGGGCTTCGGCAGCTCGGCGGAAATCGTAGGTCGCAGCTCCGAAGCCCTTGTCGGACGTTTCGAGCTGCTCTCCGACGACGGGCAACTGGTTGATCCGGCCCAGCTTCCCACGCGCCGGGCCTATGCCGGCGAAGCGGCTCCGGAGGCGACGATCCGCTTTCGCTCGAAGGACAGCGACCACGACCGCTGGTCGCTGGTGCGAGCACGCCTGTTGCCGGGACCGACGCGTGACGCCGACTTGGTGGTCACCTCGTTTCAGGACATCACCACCATCAAGCAGGTCGAGCGACGGCTTTCGTTCCTGCTGGATGCCAGCGCCCTGTTGGGTGAGACCGCGGACTACCGCGACACGTTGAGCCGCATCGCCTGGCTGGTCGTGCCTGCGGTGGCCGACCTCTGCGTGTTCGACGTGCTCGGGACGGACGACGTGATTGAGCGGGTTGCCACCGCGCATGTCGATCCGGAGATGGTCCGCCTGGCCGAAGAGATCGAACGTCGCTGGCCGCCCGACGTCACGCGACCCAGCGCGGTGCAGGAAGTGGTCCGCCGCCGGCGTGCCGTTCATGTTCGCGACGTGACGGACGAGCTGATTGCGGCGGGCGCGCGGGACGCGGAGCACCGGGATGCCCTGCGCCGGCTGGGTCTGCACGAGATCCTGGTGGTGCCGCTGATCGGCCGCGGGCATGTCTTTGGCGCGATGACGGTTGGCAACTCCACGCCGCGCCCCGCCCTTGTGGCGGATGAAGTGGCGACGATCGAGGACCTGGGCAGGCGGGCGGGCGCCGCCGTGGACAGCGCGCTGCTGCTCGCCGACTCCCAGGCGTCCCTGCGCCTCCAGGAAGAGTTCATGGCCGTCACCTCGCACGACATGCGTACGCCGCTGGCGGCGGTGCGCGGCTACGCGCAGCTGGCGCGACGTCACCTGACCGGAGACAGGCAGGACCTGGCGTCGGTGGATCGCTGGCTGGGCGACATCGACGAGAGCGCGACCCGTCTGACCGGCCTCGTGTCCGAGTTCATGGACGCGATCCTCCTGCGGGCCGGCCAGGAAGTGCCGATTCAGCTGCAGCCGACAGACCTGGTCGCGGTCGTGGTGGAGCGCGTGCGAGAGCACGAGGGCGCTGCCGAAGGGCACACGTTCACCATCAACCTCGAGCACGATTCGATCGTCGGGAACTGGGATCCGGCGCGCATCGGGCGCGTGCTCGACAACCTGTTGGGCAATGCCGTCAAGTTCAGCCCGCGCGGCGGGGCGGTCGAAATCGAGGTCGGCGGCGACGCCACGGTTGCCACCGTCACGATCGCCGATCACGGCATCGGTATCGCGCCGCAGGACCTGGGCCGCATCTTCCTGCCGATGTATCGCGGGGCGAATGCCAGCGCAGTGGCCGGCACCGGGCTCGGCCTGGCCGGTTCGCGCCGGCTGGCGGAGCTGCTGGGCGGCGAGATCACGGTCAAGAGCCGGCTCGGCAAAGGGTCGACCTTCACGGTGCGCCTGCCAATTGCCGGTCCCACACTGGGCTGATCACGGCGAGGGCAGCTCGTCGAAGGCCGCCTCGGCGACCGGTTCGGCCAGGGCCTGCGTCACAATCAACGTGCCGCCATCGATCAGCGCGTAGAAGGAGCCGATGGTGCCGGCCTGGTTGGGCTCGCTGATGACCGTCACCGTCCTATCGCCCAGCCGGCCCGGCTCGACGGTGACCGAACCCGCCGGGGCGCTCGGGTAGGCGGCCGCCGGGAGCACAGCCAGCAGCTCCTGGGGGTCGTGCCCGGCCGCGCGCAGGGCATACATCTGGACGAAGGCAGGCCCGTGGTCGCTGGCGTACGCCGCCTCCAGCGCCCGGCGGCCTATGCCGATCGCTGCTGCCAATCGCGCCAGCATGTCCTGGCCAACCGGGAAGGTGTGGGCCTCTGTGCCCCGGAAGTCGGCCGGCAGCATCCCCTGCAACGGCCGGGCGTCGCGCGTCGGCTCAGGCGTGGGAGGGAGCGAGGCGCGCGCGGCTGTCGAGCCCGGCGGGTGCGTGCCCGGGCTCGCGCCCCCCGTCGCCGCAGGGGTGCATGCCGCCAACGCAACAACGGTCACGACCGCGGAGGTCACGAGCAGGAGCTTGATCCTGGAGGGTCGCATCGGCTCAAGCGGTTCATACGCGCACGGGCACGAGTGAGGCGTGCGATTCCGGCACCGGTTCGCCGCGCCCACGCTCAGAAACGGCGGGTGATGCCACTGGGAGCGGCGCCCGGGCCGCCGAACGCCGACCGCACCGCGAGCGGCGTCAGTCGATGAGGCCCCACAGGTCGCCCACGGTGAAGCCGTCGGGGAACGGGTCGTCGTCATCCACGCGGTATTCGGTGTGGCCGGTGATCCATGCGGATCCGGTCAACTGTGGGACCACCGCCGCCTGCGACCCGATGGTCGTCTCGCGCAGCAGCCGGCCGGTCCAGGTGGTGCCCAGGATGCCCTCGTGCACGAAGTCCTGGCCGATGGGGAGCCGGCCCCGGGCGTGGAGCACGGCCATCCGGGCGCAGGTGCCGGTGCCGCACGGCGACCGATCCAGCACGCCGGTGAAGGACGCGGGACGCTGCCAGTCGAGCGTGCCGGAGGAGACCACAACCGCGTTCTTGGCATCCGCGCCGGGCACCGATGGCGGCCCGGTCCACTCCATGATCGAGATGCCGGCCAGCTCCGGCTGCTCTGGATGCGCGACGGGGATCTGCTCGCGCGCCGCCGCCTTGACCATCTCGCCAATCCGCACCAGGTCACGCCCCTCATCCGGCGTCAGGCGGAAGCCGCGCACGGACGCATCAGTCAGGGCGTAGAACATCCCGCCCCAGGCGACATCCACGATGACGGTTCCGATCTCCGGCACTTCCACCGGCACATCGAGGCGGTGCACGAAGGCGGGCACGTTCTCGAAGGTGATCGAGCGGGCCTTGCCCTCGCGGACCGCCGCACGAATACGGATCAGGCCGGCCGGGGCCTCGAGCACCAGGTCGGTGATCGGCTCCGTCACCGACACCATGCCCTCGTTGATGAGCACGGTGGCGGTGCAGATCGTGTTCGAGCCGGACATCGCCGGGTATTCGGCCTGCTCCATGATCACGTAGCCGGCGTCTGCGGCAGGCAGCGTCGCGGGCAGCACCACATTGGCGCACAGCGCCGGGTAGCCACGCGGTTCGCGCAGCATCAGCTTGCGCAGCCGGTCGCCCTGCTGCCACAGGTGGTTGCGCTTCTCGAGCATGGTGGCGCCTGGCACGTCGTGGACGCCCGCCACGATTACACGGCCCGGCTCGCCACCGGCGTGGACCTCGACGGCCCGGATGACCTCGTCCAACCGCATCGTGGCGCAGCCTACATGCCGCCGCACGCCGACGAGCGCTGAGGAGCCGGGTATGGGCTGACGGGCCAGGAGCCATCCTGGAGTAGCATCGCCGCACGCCCCGGAGGGTCCTGAATGAACACGCTTCGTGCCCGGGCACTCGACCATGAACACCTGGACGAGCCGACGCTCGATCCCGAGGACCTGCGCATCAACCTGCGTGAGATGGCGATGCTCAACCGCCTGCCGGGGGGCGTTGGCGACAGCGTGCGGGCGGTCAGCGGCGCCCTCGACGGCCGAGCCGATCCGTCGGTGCTCGACATCGGCGCCGGATCCGGCGACTTCGCACGCCGGCTACTGCGTATGCGCCGGGCGACGGTGCTGGTTGCCGATCTGCGGCCGGAAGTGCTGGCGATCGCGCGCCGTAACCTCGCGAATACGAATGGTGTGAAGTTCCTTCGCGCGGACGCGCGCGCCCTGCCGCTGACCGATGACGCCGTCGACGTGGTGCACGCCTCGCTCCTGCTCCATCACCTCGAGCCTCGGGACGCGGTGATTGCGCTGCGGGAGATGCGCCGGGTCGCCCGCGACGCGGTGGTGGTCAACGACCTTCGTCGCGGACGCATCGCCTTCGTCATGTCGGCGGCGCCGGTGCTGGCCTTCACCCGCGGCCGATATACCCGCCACGACGGCGTCCTGTCGGCGCGCCGCGCCTACACCTTGGCCGAGCTGGATGCGCTGGCGACCGATGCCGGCCTGGTCCGGGTGAGGCGCACGTCCGCCTGGTGGCCGCGCGTGACCACGACCTATCGATGAGCGATCTCACTTGCGACGTGCTGGTGGTTGGCGCGGGGCCAGCCGGTTCGGCGGCAGCCGCTTCGCTGGCGCGCGCGGACCGCGACGTGCTCTTGGTCGAGTCGCACGCACACCCGCGGCCGAAGGCTTGCGCCGAATATGCCAGCCCGCGCATCGCCGAGGAGCTGGCGCGCCTGGGCGTGGCGGACGCAGACTGGCGGACGGACGCGCTGCCACTTACCGGGATGCGCGTCATCCGGGGTGATGACGCGGTGAAAATGGGCTATCACGACGCAGCCGGCCCGCGTCACTCGTGGGGCTTGGACCGCGAGCGGTTCGACGCCACGCTCGCGGCCCACGCGGTGGCTGCCGGCGCGCGCCTGCTGGAGCGCACGGCGCTCGACGACGTCCATTGGCGTGGCGGCCAGGACGGCTCCGGCGGCCGCGTCGTCGGTGCCAGCCTTCGCACAGCCGACGGTCGCCGCACGGTGCGCTGCCAGTGGCTGATCGGGGCCGACGGCGCCCGCTCCCGCACCGCGAAGCGCGTGCAGATGGAGCTCGGCGTTGGGACGCCGCGGCGCCTGGGGTTGGTGGCTCATTACGCAGGCCTGCCGGAGCTGGCCGACCATGGCGAGATGCACGTGGCGCGAGAGTGGTACGTGGGCCTCGCCCCGCTGGCCGGCAACCGCCTCAACGTCGGCATGGCGCTGCCGCTGAACGGCACGAAGCAGCCGGCGGAGGAGCGATTCCAGGCGGCGATCGACGGCATCCCGGCCGTGTCGGCGCGCCTTCGGGGGATCAAGCGGCTGACGCCAATCCGTGGCGCCTCGCCGATCGGACACCGGGTCCGCGGCACCGCCGGTCGCGGCTGGATGCTGATCGGCGACGCGGCCGGATTTATCGATCCGTTCACCGGAGAGGGCATCTACCGCGCGCTCCGCTCCGCGAGAGCCGTCGCAGAGGCGCTGGCAGCCGGTCACGACGACGACGCGGCGGGTCGCTACCGCGCCGCCCGTCGGGAGGCGTTCGCCGCCAAGGATGGGCTGACATGGCTGGTCCAGGGAATGCTCACCGCGCAGCCGGTGATGGGCTATGCCATTCGTCGCCTGGCGCGCCGTCCGCAGCTGGCCGAGAAGCTGGGATCGGCGCTGGGCGACCTGCGTCCGGCCTCGGACGCCCTGTCGCCGCTCTTCCTGGCGCAGGTCCTCTGGCCGTGATGCAGGTGCCGCCGTGGAGAGCGTGATGAGCATCCACATCCGGGCGCCGTACGAGCGGATCTTTCCGCTGGCCGCCGAGATCGAGCGCTGGCCGGAGCGGCTGCCGCACTACCGCTACGTCCGCCGCGTGCTCTCCTCCAACGGGGAGCGGCGCTTCGCCATGGGCGCGCGACGAGGCCCCATTCCGGTGCGCTGGGAAGCGGTGCAACGTCCGCTACCTGAAGAGCGGATCATCGAGTTCACCCACACCGGCGGCGTCACGCGTGGCATGGAGGTCGCCTGGCGCTTCGAGCCGCGCGACGACGGCTGGGACGTGAGCATTCACCATGCCCTGGAGCTGCACTGGCCGGTGGTGGGAGGGTTCGCGGCCGAGAAGGTGATCGGCCCGCAGTTCATCGACGCGATCGCCGGCCGGACGCTGCGCCGCGTCAAGGCGCTGGCGGAGGCACCCGCATGACGCCGCGCCGCGTGGCCGTGACCGGCATCGGGGCGGTGACGCCCATTGGTCAGGGGGCCGATGGGCTGTGGGCCGGCGTGCTGGCCAACCGGAGTGCCGTGCGCCGGATCGACCGCTTCGACGCTTCGCCGTTTCCCTCTCAGCTGGCGGCGCAGATCGACGACTTCCGGGCGGAGGACTACCTCGATGCCAAGCGCGCGCGACGCCTGGACCGCTTCAGCCAGCTGTCGGTCGTGGCCGCCCGCATGGCGGCGGAGCAGGCGGGCTGGACCGATGCCTCGCGCAACGCGGACCGGACGGGGATCTGGATCGGCTCGGCGCTGGGTGGCGTGGCGTTCGGGGAAGAGCAGCACGCCAACTACGTGCAACGCGGCGTGCGTGCCGTTGCACCCACCCTGGCGACGGCGGTCTTCGGCGGGGCGGGCGCGTCGAACGTGTCCATCGATCTGGGGATTCGCGGGCCGTCGATTGGGAATGCGAACTCCTGCGCCTCGGGGGCGATGGCCATCGGGCAGGCCTTCCAGGCGATCCGGGCCGGCACGGTGGACGCAGCCCTGGCCGGTGGCGCGGAAGCCCCGCTGGCGCCGCTCACCTTCGGGGCGTTCGCCATGATCCGGGTCCTGTCATCGCGCAACGACGACCCGGCCACAGCCTCGCGGCCGTTCGACGTCGACCGCGACGGCTTCGTAATGGGGGAGGGGTCGGCCCTCCTGGCACTGGAGGATCGGGACGCGGCCGAGGCGCGCGGCGCAACCATCCTGGGCGAGGTCGTTGGCTTCGGCGCCTCGACCGATGCATACCACCTCACCGCGCCGCTGCCCTCCGGCGAGGCCGCGGCGGCGGCGGTGGCCACCGCCCTGGCCGATGCGCAGTTGCCGCCGGAGGCGATCGGCTATGTCAACGCCCATGCCTCGTCGACGCAGCTGAACGAGCTGGCGGAGGCCAAGGCGCTGCACCTGGCGCTCGGCGAGCACGCCGCGAGCGTGCCAGTGTCGGGCACGAAGGGTCTGTACGGGCATGCCCTGGGTGCGTCCGGGGCGATCGAGGCCGCGATCACCGTCATGGCCCTGGACGCGGGCTGCCTGCCCGGGACCTGCAACCTGGTGAACCTGGACCCGGGCTGCGACCTGAACGTCCTGACCGAGCCTTGCGCCGCGCG
>DATEOS010000115.1:0-15395 GCA_035273815.1 Candidatus Limnocylindria bacterium | reverse complement strand
GCCTCAGCTGCTGCGCGATCGAGATGATGAGCACCGCCACCAGCGTGAACGACATCGACCGCTTCGGGATGTTCCCGTTCCGCGCCAGCCCGCGGCACGCGGACGTGCTGATCGTGGCCGGTACGCTGACGACGAAGATGGCCGGGCCGCTCGTCCGGCTCTGGGAGCAGATGCCGGAGCCGAAGTGGTGCGTCGCGATGGGGACCTGCACGACGAGCGGCGGGCGGTTCAAGCGCTCGTACTCGGTCGTCCAGGGCGTCGATCGCGTCATGCCCGTCGACGTCTACGTCCCGGGCTGTCCGCCGCGGCCGGAGGGCCTCATCTACGGGATGCTCAAGCTGCACGAGCTCGTGAAGCAGCGCCGCGGCGAGTGGCGGACCTACGTCGATCGCGGGCCGCAGCGAACGCGCTGGGAGGGGGACGTCCGCTGAGCGCCCCGACCACCGCCGGAGCGCTCATCCGACTGCTGACCGAGCGCCTCGGGTCCGACACGCGCGACCTGGCCACCGACGAGGACACCGTCGAGGTGACGATCGCCGGTGCCCGCAACGTCGAGGTGCTGACGCAGCTGCGCGACGATCCCGACCTCGCCTTCTTCCTGCTGGCCGATGCGGCCGCCGTCGACTACGGGCCCGGCAACCACTTCGAGGTCGTGTACCACCTGTTCAGCTGGAAGCATCCGGCCTGGCTCCGCGTCCGCGCTCGCGTCGACCGCGATGATCCTCGCATCGCGACCGTCACCGGGCTGTGGGAGGGGGCGATGTTCCACGAGCGCGAGATGTACGACATGATGGGCATCGTGTTCGAGGGCAATCGCGACCTGCGCCGGATCTACATGTCGCCTGACTACCGCTCGTTCCCGCAGCGCAAGGACTTCGTCCTCCCCGACGACGCGGCCGACTCCCCGGCCGCGGGCGTCAGCCCCCTCGAACGGCCAGAGACCTGGGACCTCGCCCGATTCAGCGAAGCCCTCACGGTCTCGCCCGCCTCGGGCGTGGGGCCTGGGGCGCTGCCATTGCCGTTCTGCTTGTGCGGATGCGGAGCCGATGAATGGGTGGCCTGCTCACGGAAGCGGCCGAGCTCCCAGGTCTCGGGGCGTTCCAGCGGGACGACGCCGGCGGCCGACGAGTCGGCGGCGTCATCGGGCAGCACGAAGTCCTTGCGCTGCGGGAAGCTGCGGTAGTCGGGCGACATGTATATGCGCCGCAGGTCGCGGTTGCCGTCGAAGACGATGCCCATCATGTCGTACATCTCGCGCTCGTGGAACATGGCGCCCTCCCACAGCCCGGTGATGGTCGGGATGTGCGGATCGGCGCGGTTCACGCGGCAGCGGATGCGCAGCCAGGCCGGATGCTGGTCCGAGTACAGGTGGTAGACCACCTCGAAGTGCTCGGTCAACCCGTAGTCGACTGCCGCCGCATCGGCCAGCCACCAGAACCTGAGCTCCGGATCGTCGCGCACGGCGGTCAGCAGCTCGATGTTGCGGGCCGCATCGGCCTGGACCTCGACGGTGTCCTCGTCGGTCCACAGGCTTTCCGCCAGGTCGGGGAAGCGGTCGGTCAGCGCGCGGACCAGCGCACCCGCCGCGGCGGGCGCGGTCAGCGGACGTCTCCTTCCCAGGCGAGCCGCTGCGGTCCGCGGTCGACGTAGGTCGGCCACTGGCCACGGCGCTGCTTGACCAGCTCCTGCAGCTTGATCAGGCCATAGATGAGGCCCTCCGGTCGTGGCGGGCAGCCCGGGACGTAGACGTCGACCGGCATTACCCGGTCAACGCCCTGCACCACGCTGTAGCTGCGCTTGAAGCGGCCGCCGGAGGTCGTGCAGGTGCCCATCGCCACGCACCACTTCGGCTCGGGCATCTGCTCCCAGAGGCGGACCAGGGGACCGGCCATCTTGGTGGTCAGCGTGCCCGCCACGATCAGCACGTCTGCCTGCCGCGGGCTGGCGCGGAAGGGGAACATGCCGAAGCGATCGACGTCGTTCTTGGCGGTGGCTGTGCTCATCATCTCGATGGCGCAGCACGACAGGCCCGACAGCAGCGGCCACAGCGAGTTGGCGCGGATCAGGTCCAGCAGCCAGTCGGCCTTGGTGGGGATCACCTCCAGCAGGCCGTGGAAGCCGCCGCGTGGATGCTCCTCCATGCCGAACTCGCGCAGCAGCTCGTCGCTGGCGCCCTGGTCCGGGATGATGATGGGTGACGGGGTCGCGTCACCCGTCGTGGTCAGCTCAGTGGAGTCGGGTGTGTTCAGTGCCATCGCAGGTCTCCCTTCCGCCAGGCGTAGAGCTCACCGATGAGCAGGATCGCAAGAAAGACGCCGATCACGACCATGCCGGGCACCCCGATCGCGCGCACGCTGATCGCCCACAGGTAGACGAAGATGATCTCCACGTCGAAGGCGACGAACAGCAGCGCGTAGAGGTAGAAGGCCAGGCCGAAGCGAGACCAGGTGTCGCCGATCGTGTCGATGCCGCTCTCGTACGGCAGGCCCTTCTGGGGTCGGGCTCGGCGGTGCGTGATGAGCCACGAGAACAGGATCGTGCCGAAGACGAACGTGGTGGCGGCGAACCCGAACCCGAGGACGTAGATCAAGCCGGTCTGATCCATGTCAGCTCCGAGTCAGCTCTTGCGGCCGATGTCGCCGTGACGCTCGCGCATCACGGCCAGATTGGTTGACGTCAGATCACGGCACGCTCGCCGCAGCGGGCGGACCGCTTCACGAAACAGTCTACCAGCCACGCCTCCCGCGCAGGGTTGGCGCGACCGATGCGTCAGCGTCCCAGCCAGGCGGCATCGACCACGATGTGGAGCCCGTCACTGACCAGGGCATGCCCCCCGAGCAGGAACGGAACCGATGCCTCGCTCGCCGCCGACGTCAGCTCCGCCAGCCAGGCGGTCCGGATGGCATCCGCTTCCAGAAAGTCCGACGCGAACCGCTCCTCCTCGGGTGGCCAGGCCGATGCCTCGGCCGAGCCCGCCAGACCCGCCATCAGCACCCGAGTGTCCAGGATCACCGCGTCACCCAGGCTGGCCAGCTGTGCGATCAGGTCGGCCGCACCAAGCCGCTCGACCCAGCCCGCCAGCATCGAGCGCGGAGCGTGCTCGCGAGCAGAACGCATCCCGCGCTCTTCGATGAAGCAGCGCACCCGGCAGGCGGACTCGCTCTCCAGGTATGCCCATGCGGTCGACGGCACGCGACCGGCGACCACCAGCTCGGCATCACGGTCGCGAACGACGGCGCCGATCCGGTCCAGCTCCGGCACCGCCAGTGGGCGGCCGCTGGGACCGGTGGCGTTCTCCAGGAAGGCGGCGACCACTCCATCCAGCACGCGCGTGCCCGGCAGTCGCGTCGCCAGCCGGAGCAGGGCAAGGTCGAGCGGCGTGTCGACGTCGAAGCGCGACCAGCGCTCCGCCGACAGGTCACGGGACACGAAGCCGGCGCTCTCCAGCTGGCGGACCGCGGCGTTGTCGGTGGCGCAGTCGGCCAGGAGGTTCAACGCACCGTCGACGTCGCCGGAAACGACGAACGCGTCGGCGCTGAAGCGGTTGTTCGCCACCACCTCACCCGGGCGCGCCGCCGCCAGGTCCGCCAGGCCGCGGTCGTCGAGCAGCGCCAGCGCGCCGGCGCCGGCATAGCCGATCGCCTCGCCGGGCTTGCCCGCAGTGCGCGCCTCGAGACGGGCGATCCGAGCCGCCGATGCGAACCAGGCACCCCAGTGAAAGCCTGCGGTGTCGGCGCGCGCCGGCAGGCGTTGCACCTCGGCTCCGACGGCGGCGAAACGACGCGACAGCTCCGCCGCCAGCAGGGTCTGGCCGCGAGCCGCCAGCGCCCCGTACGACGGGTCGCCGGGCAGGGCCGCCGGCGGCTCGACCACCAGGATCAGCGGCGCGGGACGCCCGGGACGAGGCTCAGCCATGGCGCTTCACGCCGATCAACCGTCGCCCAACAGCCGGTGGAGCTGCTCCAGGTGCATGACGTCGTGGACGCCGGCGAAGAGCAGCCAGCCGCCGCAGCGCAGATGCCCGATCTGCGGATGGTCCAGGGGGCACGGATCGCTTTCGTGTCCCGCGATCGCCGCCGCGGAGGTCGCCATCGAGCGGCGCGACTTGTCCAGGTAGGTTTGCAGCAGCTCACGGCTGGCGTCGGCCGGCCCGGGAATGCCGGGCCGGACCACTGGCGGGTCGCCGTCCGGCCATTCGCCGCGCGCCGCGAGCGCGCCGGCATGGGCCAGCCAGCGTCGCGACGCGGTGGTGTGGGCGAAGGCCTGCGCGACGTTCCAGTCCTCCTCGCCGCCGGGCTCGCGCAGCTGCTCCTCGGTCGTGGCCGCCAGGGCTGCGGCCAGGGCATCGGCGACTGCCTCTTGCTGGACCAGGATGCCGGCGGCCGTGCCTGGTCCGGATCTGCGCAGGATCTCGCGGTGAAACGCGCTGCCCGCTTGGTCGGCCACCCACCAGACGGCGACCACGTCCGGGGCGCGGTGCTCCAGGGCCTCCACCCAGGCGGGCCGGAGCATCGGCTCAGAGGCGCTCGAAGCGCTCGACCGGGAGGACGAACACGGTGGCCCCGCCGACCTCGACTTCCACCGGGTACGGCATGTAGAACTCGCCCGGCTCCATGATCGGCGGCATCGGGTTCACGAACTGCTGGCGCGAGTGGCAGTTGGCACTGATCAGCTGCAGCACCGCATCGACCTTATCGTCGTCCACGCCCACCAGGATGGTGGCGTTGCCCTGCTTGAGGAAGCCGCCCGATGACTGCAGACGGGTGGCGCGGTACTCCCCCTCGAGCAGGGCGTCAACCAGGTTGGCGGCGTCCTCGTTGTGCACGATCGCGGTGACGAGCTTCATGCGCGGCGCTCGGTGCGAGGCAGGGCTCGATTATGGCGCAGCCGCCAGCTCCGGATGCACCATCCAGACGTTGGGCTCCCAGTACTCGCCCAGGTCCGCACTGCGATCGACGTGCAGCGGCGCGAGCCCCTCGGGAAAGACATATTCGCCCGACTCCGGGAAGGCCATCTCCGTCCACGACTCCCAGTCGGCGACGCTGCCGGTTATATGAAGCGAGCGGGGGAGCGGGGTCGCCACACGCGCGCCAAGCCGCTCGTGCACGCGCATCCACGGATCAAGCAGTTCACCGTCGTCGCGGCGCCACGTGACGTAGCGCTCGATGGGCGTCAGCGGGTAGCGCTCTTTCCATGACGGGCGCACGGGCGCCACGAAGCGGCGCAGACGATGGCGAGCCGCGATCTCACGCATCCCGCTCAGGAGCTGGACCGCGAGTCCGCGCCGGCGAGCGTCGCGCGGGCTCTCAGCCGCGAGCGCGCAGAGGGTGTCGAGTGGCTCGCCGGCGCGCAGCTGGCTAAAAGCCGCGATGATGTTCGCGTCGAACCCGTCGGGCAGGTGCGCTTCGTCACCGTCCCAGCGCATGGGTGCGGTGTGTCCCTCCGCCACCACCGCGTCAGCCTCCTCGTCGTAGAGCACGAACTGGTAGTCGGCCATCTCCTCGTCGAGCAGGCCCCACCACTGGTTCACCACGTCGCCGTGCAGGTTGTACTCGGGCCAGACCCGATCCGATGGGATGCCGCGCTCCCAGAGGTCGGGGCGCTCGACCGCGGTGAAGAGCGCGAGCGGTCGCTCGGCGTCGCTCACGCGCCTGCCAGCGCGGGCTCGACCGCGTTGCGGATGAGGCGATCCGTGTCCTCCACAGTCCCCGAGCCGTCGATCACCCGGAACCGATCCGGCTCGGCCGCCGCCAGGTCCAGGTAAGCGCGACGCACCTTCTCGAAGAAGGCCACGTCCTCCGCATCTTCGAAGCGGTTCCATTCGCCGGCGCGCTTTCGTCCCAGCCCGACCTCGACAGGCACGTCGATGAGGATGGTCAGGTCGGGAAGCAGGCCGAAGGTTGCGAACGACTGCAGCCGGCGCATCTCCGCCAGATCATTGCCGTAGGCCACGCCCTGGTAGGCCAGCGACGAGTCGAGGTAGCGCGCCGAGATCACGTGCTCGCCGCGCTCCAGCGCCGGCTGGATGACACGCGCCGTGTGCTGCGCCCGGGCGGCGGCGTAGAGCAGGGCATCGGCCCGCGGGTCAAGGTCGTCGGATACGTCGCGCAGGTGCAGGACCAGGCGGCGCACCTCGTCGCCAAGCGGGGTGCCGCCCGGCTCGCGGGTCACGACCACGCGCTCGCCGCGGGAGCGCAGCCACTCGCCCAGGTGGCGCGCCGCGGTGGTCTTGCCGCTGCCTTCGGATCCCTCGAGCGTGATGAACCTGCCGCGGCGGGTCAGCGCCACGCGCGCTCCTCGTCGGGCAGCAGCTCGACCCGGCGGTTCGGCTCCGTGCCGCGGGAGCGCGACATGACGTTGTTGCGCTCCGCCATCTGGTGCTGCAGACGCCGGATATAGGCGTTCTGCGGGTCCAGCTCCATCGGGTTGCCGGATGCCTGCACCAGGCCGATTGCCTCCGCCGTCTCGCGCAGTGCGGCCTCCGACGGATCGGCCTCCAGGTCGAACAGGCTGGCCAGCAGGTTCTCCATCTGCAGGATGGTGTTGGTCTTGAGGACATAGATCGGGATGCCGTTGGACTCGGCGTCGCGCAGGGCAGATGGCTTGCGGCGGTAGTAGTTGCGCAGGGTCACGACCGCGTCCGCGTCGTCCAGCTCGCGGGCGGTGGTGACCGGCACGCCCAGCTCGCGCACGGCCTGCTCCATGCGCTTGCGGCTGACCCCGAAGGCAAACAGGTTCAGAGGCCGATGGCTGCGGTCGGCGGTGCGCGGGCGGTTGGCGCCGACCGGCTGCTCGATCAGTGCCTGCTCGTCGACGGCGGTGTCGCGCAGCGCCTGTTCCAGCGAGCGGCGCGGATCCGACGACGCGGATGGCTCGAAGCGATCGCCGCTCAGCTTTTCTCCGGGAAGTGCGCGTCCGCCCCGCCCCGAGCGCCCGGGCAGCGGTCTCAGGCCGGTGGCGGCCATGTTCCCGCCACGGTTGCGGCCGAAGGCGCCGAAGCTGCCGGTCGGCTCGAGGGGCGAGAACGCCGGATTGCCCGCCGCGGTCTCGCTGATGCGGTAGTCGTACTTGGTCGCGGCCCGCAGCTCGTTGCCCTCGCGCCATCGCGACTCGGGCGGGATCATGTGGCCGCGCAGGATGGCGTCCACCGTCTCGGCCACGTTGCGGTGCACGATCACGCTGTCGCGCTCGACGATCTCGACCACGACATCGAAGGTTGGGGGCGCCTTGCGCTCCAGCACCGTCTTCTGCGTGCCACGGCGGCGCGCCTCCTCGTCACCGAGCGTGACCGGCTGGATGCCGCCGATCAGGTCGGACAGGGTCGGGTTGAGCATCAGGTTGTCCAGCGTGTTGCCGTGGGCAGTGCCGACCAGCTGCACGCCGCGCTCGGCGATCGTCCGGGCGGCGCCCGCCTCCAGCTCGGTCCCGATCTCGTCGATGACGATGACTTCGGGCATGTGGTTCTCGACCGCCTCGATCATCACGCCGTGCTGGTCGGTGGGCGTGCGGACCTGCATCCGCCGGGCGTCGCCGATCCCAGGGTGCGGGATGTCGCCGTCTCCGGCGATCTCGTTGCTGGTGTCCACCACGATCACGCGCTTGCCAAGGTCGTCGGCCAGCACGCGCGCCACCTCGCGCAGCATGGTGGTCTTGCCCACGCCCGGGCGGCCCAGCAGCAGGACGCTCTGACCGCCGTCGACGATGTCGCGAATGATGTCGATGGTGCCGAACACCGCCCGCCCGATGCGGCAGGTCAGGCCCACCACCTTGCCGGCGCGGTTGCGAATGGCGCTGATGCGATGCAGCGTCCGCTCGATCCCGGCCCGGTTGTCGTCGCCGAAGGCGCCGATGTGATCGATCACGTAGGCGATGTCGCTCTCCGCGACCTCACGCTCGAGCAGCAGCTCCTCACCGTGCGTGAAGCGCGCCTCGGGTCGCCGGCCAAGGTCCATCACGATCTCGAGCAGGTCAGCCCGATTCGCGAAGGTGCGCACGCGCTCCACGATCTCGACCGGCAGCGCCTGCATCAGGGCGTCGAGGTCGTCGGTGGTCTCCAGGCGGGTCACGTGGGTCGCTCTGCCTCCTGCGTCGTCATTGATCGCTTCAGATGGCCGGCACCATCGCCGGCTGCCGGACCGGCGCTCGCACGTCGCGCACCAGGAGGGTGACGCGCCCCACCGGTTCGAAGCCGGTGGCCGCCGCGGTGCGCAGTCCGGTCGACTCATATGTTCGCACCGGCGACAGGATTCCCGCCGCCAGGGCCTCGCTGCCCACGGCCTCCAGCACGGACCGCAGGAACGAAGCGCCATCCGTGCCCTCGCGGATGAGGAACCGCAGGTAGTGCGGTCCCTCCCGGCAGCTGCCGTGCTGCGAGAAGCCACCGGCGCGTTGCTCCCACGGCAGGAGCCAGGCGTTGACCCCGGAGAAGTGAAGCAACGGGTTCAGGCTGCTGCGCGGCACCACGCCCTCGTGGCCCACCGATTCCCAGTCCGATGCCTGGTAGTCCTCGATGCGAGCGATGGCCGGCGGCGTGGCATGCGACCACAGGTCGAAGAGGTGCCAGGCGTCGGGCGCGCCGGCAGACTGCAGGGCGGGGTGCGGTGCCTCCCCTTCAGGATGGCCGTTGCCTTTCGGGCCGAACATGCCGCGCAGCCAGGAGCGGGCGGCGCTCTCCGCCTCCGGGGGCCGGTAGTAGATCTCTTCCTGGGCGTAGGCCATGAACCCCAGCTGCCCGAACAGCTCCATGTTTTCCGGCACGTCCGAGCAGGCGGCATGGAAGCGCGCCACGTTGCGCCCCCCGGCCTCCTCGACCAGCGCCTGGAGCAGTGCGTACCGGATCTCGGTGGCCATGGGCCCCTCGGCCGCGTCAAGCTCGATGATCGCCCAGTCCTCGCGCCGCGGCTCCTCGATGGCCCGGCACGAGCCGACCAGCTCCCCGTCGGCCTCGGCCACCAGGTGCAGCGACGCCGGCCGCAGCGGCAGCCAGGAGGGGATGAGAGCGGCCATGCTGATGCGCGGCAGCGTGGCGGACGGGGCAGGCACGCCCAGCGAGCGGCGGTAGCTGTCGGCCGAAGTGTGGACGCGTCGCGAGAGCTCCACCAGGGCCTGCCGGTCGGTGATGCGGGCCGCCCGCACCGCCCCCTCGGTGGTCGTCACTCGCCGATCAGCTCGAGCAGGAGCCGATGGAGCCGCCGGTCGCCGGTCAGCTCCGGATGGAAGGCGGTGGCCAGGACGCGCCCCTGGCGCACGGCGATGGGCCGGCCCTGAGCGTCGCGAGCGAGCACCTCGACCCCCGCGCCAACCTCCGCCACCACAGGCGCGCGGATGAAGACGCCGTGCAGCGGCTCGTCTCCCAGTGCCGGCACGTCGATATCGGCCTCGAAGGAGTCCAGCTGGCGGCCGTAGGCGTTGCGCTCGACCGCCACGTCGAGCAGGCCGAACACCGCCGGCTCGCCGTCGGTCAGCCGGTCGGCCAGCAGGATCATGCCGGCGCAGGTGCCGAGCATCGGCGCTCCCTGCCGGGCCATGTCCAGGATTGGCTCGCGCAGCCCGTAGCGATCGATCAGCCGGCGCATGGCGGTCGACTCGCCCCCGGGCAGGATCAGGGCATCGAGGTCCTCGAGATCGGCCGGCAGACGGACCAGGACCGGCTCCGCTCCGACATCGCGGATCGCCTCCGCGTGCTCGCGGACGGCGCCCTGCAGGGCCAGCACGCCGATACGGCGTGGCGGTGGTGGCAAGACGGGGTCGGAGGGCGCGGACGGCGCCCGCTGCGCCATCGGTCTATCCGTGGTGCGCTACCAGCCGCGACCGGCCAGGCGCTCCTCCACCGGGATCTCGTTCAGATCGAGCCCTCGCATCGGCTCACCCAGACCGGCGCTCACCTCGGCCAGGATCTCGGGGTTGTCGTAGTGGGTGGTGGCCATGACGATGGCCCGTGCGACACGCTCCGGCTCCTCCGCCTTGAAGATGCCCGAGCCCACGAAGACCGCCTGCGCGCCCAGCTGGCGCATCAGGCTGGCATCCGACGGGGTCGCGACCCCGCCGGCGGAGAAGTTCGGGACCGGGAGCTCGCCCAGGCGGGCCGTCTCCGTGACCACGTCCAGCGGAGCACGCAGCTCCTTGGCCGCGGCGAAGAGCTCGTCGTCGCGCATGCCGGCCAGCTCCCGGATGCCCTTCATGACGGCGCGCATGTGCCGCACTGCCTCGACGATGTTGCCGGTGCCGGCCTCGCCCTTGGTGCGGATCATGGCCGCGCCCTCACCGATGCGGCGCAGAGCCTCCCCGAGGTCGCGGCAGCCGCACACGAACGGCACCTCGAACCGATGCTTGTCGACGTGATGCTCCTCGTCGGCGGGGGTGAGCACCTCGGACTCGTCGATGAAGTCAACCTCCAGCGCCTGGAGGATCTGAGCCTCGGCGATGTGCCCGATCCGGCACTTGGCCATGACCGGGATGCTCACCGCCTCCTTGATCTCGGTGATCAGCCGTGGGTCGCTCATGCGCGCCACACCGCCGTACTTGCGGATGTCCGACGGGACGCGCTCCAGCGCCATCACGGCGACCGCGCCCGCCTCCTCGGCAACCTTGGCCTGGTCGGCAGTGACGACGTCCATGATCACGCCGCCGCTGAGCATGCGGGCCAGGCCGACTTTGGTGGTCCAGGTGGAGCGTTCGATGGTGGTCATATGGCCTTCGATTGTACTCGTGCCTGGTCGCGCTCACGAAAGAGGAGCATGTTCCCGCGGGGTCGGGAGTGGGGCTGGCGGCTTCCTGGCGACGTCCGAGGGACGGGTCTTGATTACACGTCGTTTGCGTACATCAGCGCCTGAGCAACATCAGACGCGACGCCGCACTCAAGCTGAGAGTGAATCGAAGCACAAGGAGCATGCGTGGGCTCGTGCGGCGACCTTGTACGCCATCCACGTGTAAACGCGACCCACGTGCACAAACGACGAGCGTCCGGCTCACCCGGCAGCTGCAAGCGAGTAGGGCCGCGGGATGGGTGCGAAGCTCTTGTGGGACGGGCAGGTCGCGCTCGGATATGCTCAGCCGGATGAAGCGCCTGCTGGTCCTCGTGGTCCTTGGCAGCGTCCTGTCCGCCTGCGGTGGCCTGGGTGACGCGAGCGCGACACCGACCGGCGGCCTGGAAGGTACGTCGTGGACCCTGGTCGAGATCGACGGCCGCGAGCCAGCCGCCGATTCGGTGCCCACGCTCGCGTTCGACGAGGCAGGCAACGTCAGCGGTTCGGCCGGCTGCAACACGTTCATGGGCACCCCAACCATTGAGGGCTCGTCGATCAGCATGGGACCGCTCGGCACGACGCAGATGGCATGCGCGGGCGCCGCCGGTGTGCTGGAGACCGCGTTCCTGGCGGCGATGAGCGAGGTGCAGAGCTTCGCCATCGACAGCCAGGGCCGCCTGGTGCTGGAAGATGGCGTGGTGCTGGTGTTCGCACCGGCCGAGGATCCGCCCGCCTCCTGAACCGCGTTCGGGCAGCAGCGGCGTTCGTTGCTATGATCCGCCCGGAGGCGTGGTCGTGATCAACGCACCGGTGCTCGTGCTCAACCAGAATTACGAGCCGCTCAACGTCTGCGACATCAGGCGGGCGTTCCGGCTGCTCGGTGCTGAGAAGGCTGAGCTGATCGAGCGCAACCACCAGGTGATCCACACGCCGACCCGCGCCTTCGAGGCGCCATCGGTCATTCGTCTGCAGTACCACATCAAGCGGCCGCGCCCTCGCGTGAAGCTCAGCCGGCGAGAGGTCTTCGCGCGTGATCGGCACACCTGCCAGTACTGCGGCACGGTCAGCCGCGACCTGACCATCGACCACGTGGTGCCCAAGCACCGTGGCGGCCGGCACGAGTGGGAGAACCTGGTCGCTGCCTGCCGGACCTGCAACCATCGCAAGGGCAGCAAGACCCTCTCCGAGGTGCGGATGCACCTGCTGCGCGAGCCGCGGGTCCCCCGCGCCGACGTGCGCTACCTGTTCGGCTCCTACCTGGCCGATGAGCGCAACGACGCCTGGCGCGGCTACCTGTTCCTTGCTCCCGAGCGGACGGGCTGAGGCCCACCGTTGGCTGGCCGGCGACCCGCCGGGCCGATGCACGATGGGGCGCCGCTGACCATCGACCCGCCCCCAGCGGTTCGGGCCGTGCTCACTCGCCTGGCCGGTGCCGGCCTGGAGGCAGCCTTGGTCGGCGGCAGCGTGCGCGACCTTGTGACCGGCGCGACCCCCACCGACTGGGACGTCGCGACGGCTGCGCCGCCGGAGAAGGTCGCCGCCCTGTTCCCGGGCTCGAGCTGGGCCAACCGGTTCGGCACCGTCACGGTTCGTGGCAATCCGGACGTGGAGGTCACCACCTACCGCCACGAAGGCCCGTACCTTGACCGGCGCCGGCCGGGGCACGTGCGCTGGGGAACATCGCTGGCCGACGACCTCGCACGCCGCGACTTCACCGTCAACGCAATCGCCTGGCGACCAGCCGACCTGGAAGCGGGGGAGGGCACGCTGGTCGACCCATACGATGGGATCGGCGATCTGCGGAGCGGTGTGCTGCGAGCAGTGGGGGATCCGACGGAACGCCTGGGCGAGGACGCCCTGCGCATGGTGCGAGCGGTGCGCTTCGCGACGCGCCTGGGGTTGGAGCTGGACCCGACGACAGAGGCGGCGATCGTCGCCCAGGCCGACGAGGTGGCGTCCCTGTCCGGCGAGCGGGTCCGCGATGAGCTGCTGCGCATGCTCTCCGCTGCCCCGCCGGCCTCACCGCCATCGGCCGCGCTGGAACTGATGGAGCGGCTGGGCCTGATGGCCGTGCTCCTGCCCGAGCTGACGGCGCTGCGTGGCGTGCCGCAGGCGAAGGCCCTGCCTGGCGACGCCCTGGATCACTCGCTGCGCACGGCCGATGCGCTGCCTCCGGATCGGCCCGAGCTGCGACTGGCTGGGCTTCTCCATGACCTCGGCAAGGCCACGACCCTGGCGGACGGCCACTTCATCGGTCATGACGTGGAGGGCGCCCGGATGGCTGAAGCGGTCCTGCACCGATTGCGTTTGCCCCGGGCGGATGCGACCTGGGTCGGGCGCCTGGTGCGGCAGCACATGTTTGCCTACACCCCCGACTGGACCGATGCCGCCGTGCGCCGTTTCATCCGCCGCGTGGGAGCGGACCTGCTCGACGACCTCTTCGCGCTGCGGGCTGCCGACAACGCGGCCAGCGGCGCCCGCGAGCCGACGACCGGCGGGATGGGCGAGCTGCGTCAGCGGGTGGCGCGGGTGCTGGCCAGTGACGTGTTGGAGCAGGGCCAGCTGGTGATCGACGGGAATGACCTGGTAGTCGAGCTTGGCGTGAGCCCAGGCCCGCAGATCGGGGACCTCCTGCGTCGTCTGCTGGAGGCCGTCCTGGACGACCCGTCACAGAACACGAGGGAGCGACTGCTGGCCCTGGCCCGCGGCTGGCAGTCGGAGCCCGGTGCCTCCGAGCACCGCCAGGACGGCGACCCAGGACCCGCAGAGGGGGCAGACGGCGGACCCGCTGCTACAATCGGCGATCCTGGGGCAGTGCCCACCTAGCCCTCCGACCTTCGCCCACAAGGAGGATCTCCGCACCTTGACCGCCATTGGGCGCCGTGCGGCGCGGCTGGAGCACCGGCTCACCCGCGCCAACGCATCGCTCGCGGAGCTGGAGGCAGCCGTGGCGCTCGCCGTCGAGCACGACTGCGCGGCGGTCGCCGTCAACCCGTGGCTGGTCAAGGCGGCTCGGCGCGCGCTGGGTCGGGAGCGGATGCGGCTGGGCACCATCGTCGGCTACGGCAGCGGCAGCCAGATCCTGGCCGTCAAGGCCTTCGAGGCGAGCAAGGCACTGGAGCAGGGCGCCAACCAGATCGACTGCGTGCTGAACGCCGGCGCCATGCTGTCCGGCGACGACGAGATCGTCTACAACGACATGCTGGCCGTGGTCGACATGGCCCATTCGGCGCTGGCCGTGGCGGGCGTGATCGTGGAGGCCGGGCCGATGAGCGATGACCTGGTCAGTCGCGCCTGCCGCATCGCCGAGCGCGCCGGAGCCGACTACGTGGTCACGTCCTGGGGCGAGGCCCCGGCGCGACGCACCATCCAGCGCGCGGCGCTGCTGCGCGATAGCGTGGGGCTGCGCGTCCAGGTCAAGGCGTCGGGTCGCTTCCGGACGCTCGCCGACGTGCGATCGGCCGCCGCCGCCGGCGCCGCCATGGTGTCAGCCGAGCTGACGCCGGAGCTGGCGGCCTCGGCGCAGGATCTGTTCGCCGCCACCGAGCTGGAAGTCGAGCGGCCATCGGTCCAATCACAGTCACAACGCCCGCAAGCGGTCGTCTCGCGCGCGAGCTGACCCGGCGTTTACGGAGGAGGAGGGTTCGGGTGCGCATCCTGGTCGCCGGGGGAGCCGGCTACGTGGGATCCACCAGCGTGGAGGGGTTCCTGGCCGCTGGCCACCACGTCGTCGTCTATGACGACCTCTCGACCGGCCATGCCGCCTCCGTCATCAAGCCTGCCCGGCTGGTGCGCGGCTCGGTCCAAGACCGGACTCGCCTGGAGAACCTGCTGCGCGACGAGCGGATCGACGCCGTCCTGCATTGCGCCGCCAAGTCGCTGGTCGGCGAGAGCATGATCGATCCCGCGCTCTACTACCGCCATAACGTCACCGGCGGGGTCTCGATCCTGGAGGCGATGCGCGCCGCCGGGGTGAACCGAATCGTGTACTCGTCGACCGCGGCGGTCTATGGCGAACCGCGCCGCGTCCCAATCGCCGAGGCCGATCGCACGGAGCCCATCAACCCCTACGGCGCCACCAAGCTTGCCTTCGAGGGGGCCATGCGCTGGTTTGCGGCCAGCCACGATTTCCGCGCCATCAGCCTGCGCTACTTCAACGTGGCGGGCGCCACGGAGCGCAACGGCGAGGACCACCAGCCGGAGACGCACCTGATCCCGGTGGTTCTGAGGGTGGCTGCAGGGGAAGCGAGTCACGTCCAGATCTTCGGCCAGGACTACCCGACGCCCGATGGCACCTGCATCCGGGATTTCGTGCACGTCAGGGACCTGGCCGGTGCGCACATGCTGGCGCTGGATGCGACGGGCGAGGGAGACCCGTCGCTGGAGGTCTACAACCTTGGCTCGGCCGCCGGCTTCAGCGTGCGCGAGGTGGTGGAGGCCGCCCGTAAGGTGACCGGCCGCGCCATCCCGGCGCGCGTGCTGAAGCGTCGGAGTGGCGACCCGCCGGTTCTGGTCGCCTCGTCGCGCCGCGCTCGCCGGGAGCTCGGCTGGCAGCCCCAGCACAGCAAGCTTGACGAGATGCTGACCGACGCCTGGGCCTGGCGCATGGCGCATCCCAACGGCTACGGCCGATCCGCCGCCACCGATGGC
>DATEOS010000114.1:0-3889 GCA_035273815.1 Candidatus Limnocylindria bacterium | reverse complement strand
TGCGATGTAACGCAGCTGGCCCGCCGCAATCGAATCACGCTCGGCAGCCATCAGAGTCTCGCGCGGGAACTGGTCGTGCCACGGCAAGCCTTGCGCGTCGGGGTGCGCCGACGCGTCAACCACGACCTGGAGCCAGGTCTCCAGCTCCTCGTCGCCGCTGCGGCGGACCTCGGTGCCCGGTGGTGTGACCAGCCTGCGCTCCGCGTCGAGCGTACGGCCGAGGACGTTCTCGAACGACTCCAGTCGGTAGCCCCGGTCGCTCAGGAGCGGGCCGATCTCGGGGTCCCCGAGGTGAGCCAGCTCGGCCTGCACCGGTGCGTCAACGGCCGCGAACGCGCGCTCGATCCCGTCAAGGTCCTTCGCGTCGGGTACCCCGGCGAAGCCCAGCCCGGCGACCTTGTTGTACGGCGAGTCCGTGTCGGCGAAGCTGGCTATGCCGCCCGCGATCGGAATCACGAACCCGCCGCTGTCGGGCCGGCGGTGGTGGGCGGCCCGGCTGGCTCGGGCGATCAGCTGTGTCTCGGCCCGCTCGATCCGCTCCGCCAGCGCGGTGTCGCAGAAGAGGGGCAGTTCGCGGACTGGCATTGCTTCTCCCTGACGGTCATTGTTTTGGTACCAGATCTGGCGGCGGGGCATCGGTGGAATCCGGCGAGGTGCGCAGGAGCAGCACCAGGCCGGCAAGGATGAGCAGGCCGCCTGCCAGCTGTAGTGGCGCTGGGCGTTCGCGGAGGAAGACGACGGCCGTCGCCATGCCGACCGCTGGTGTCAGGTTCGCCAGGAGACCGGCCCGGGCGGCGGACACTCGGGCTATGCCGCGATTGAACGCGACTCCGGCGACGGCACCACAGACCAGCACGCCGATGCACGCCGTCCATGCCACCGGTCCAGCGGCACCGAGTCGGCTGCCACCACCGATCCAGGAGCCGGCGACGAACGGAACCACGGCGAGCATTCCGCCCGTGGTCTGCCACGCACTCGCGTTCAGGCCGTCGAATACAGTCTCGGCGTCTGGGTGATGGCGGCCGCCAAGTGCCCTGCTGTAGTGACTGACGGCGATCACGAAGATCGCGCTGGCCAGGACCGCGGCGAGCACGAGCACGTTGCCGAACGCGCTGTCAGACGCTTCGCCCGGTGTGCTGGGTCCGAGCGCGACCAGGGTGCTGCCCGCGAAGCCGACGGCCAGAGCCAGGCTCGCCCGGCCGCCCAGTCGTTCCCGAAGTATGACCACTGCCAGCACGGCTGATAGAAGAGGTTCGACAGCTAGCAGCAGACTGCCGCTGGATGCACTGGTACGCGCCAAACCCAGATCGCCGAGGAGGAACGTCAAGCCCGGCGACAGCGCTCCGAGCAGAAGCTGAGGAACACAGCCACGCCAGCGCAGCCGCCCGGTCACGGCCGCCGCAACGAGTTGCAGCCCGGCCGACCCGACGAGTTCCACGGCCAGCAGATCCGCTGGGCGCACAGAATGCAGCGCGGCTACGGAGACGGTTGTGCTCACGCCATAGGTGGCCGAGGCGGCCAGGATAGCCACATCCCCGACGCTGAGTCGGACGCCGACGGTCGTGATGGCCGTTCGGTCCCGTGTCATCGAGCTTCTCTCCCAACGCGCCAACCTAACCAGCAAAAGCGATAGCAGGTTAGCAGCCGGCTCGCGGTGACGCGCCGCATTTTTCGGTGACGAGAAGGATGCGCACACGCGGATGACATCGGCGCCCGTGAAAGGCGTGGGCCAGGTTGCTGGGCAGCTCGTCGCTGAGCTGCTAACCAGCCTTCTCGGTACACTGGTCTGGTGTCGGCGATCGGATCAGATCAGGTCAGCGCCCAGCTTCTCGTGGACCTGATCAACACTCACTACCTCGGAGACGAGAGCGACCTGCTCGCCGAGGCGGGCGCGACGCAGTGGCTGCGTGACCACACCGGCTACGACGGCCGCAACCTGTCGGCCGCCGCGCTGTCGCCGCTGCGCCAGTTGCGTGAGGGAATGCGTCAAGCGGCACTGGGCAACAACGCGGGACGCCCCGAGGTGGGTGCGATCGCGGCGGCCGAAGCTGTGTTGGGCGGCGTGCCGGTGGCCCTCAGCCTCAGCGAGGGCACCCGCGGTGTCACGGTCGGCTCGAGCGCCCGCGAAGGCGGTGTGACCAGTATCTTGGCGACGGTGGCGAGGGCGTACCTGTCCAACCAGTTGACCGGGGCGTGGTCGCGGATCAAAGTGTGTGCCGAGCCAAACTGTCGATGGGCGTTTCTCGATCTGTCCCGCAATGGTTCACGACGTTGGTGCGACATGAGCGAGTGTGGCAACCGCGCCAAGAACCGGGCCTGGCGTGGCCGCCAAGGTCGCCGCCCGGCGTAGGGCGGCCGGCATCCGTTGGAGAAACGCCCAGGCCCGACCGTGAAGGCAGTTATGGTTCGGCCTTCGTCATCCGCATCGGCACACCCGTCCAGCGGGCGACGGCCGGGACCAGGCTGCCCTGGACGATGACGGAGAAAGCCACCACGACGACCACGATGTCGTACAGGCGATGCGAGTCAGGAACGTCGGCAGTCAGGACGTAGGTGCCGAGCAGGATCGGCACGGCGCCCTTGAGACCGGACCACATCACGAAGAACCGCTCGCCCCAGGACAGCCTGATCGGCATCAGCGTCGCACCGACCAGCAACGGCCGCACGACGACCGCGATCAGCGCTCCCAACGCGATCCCGGCCACGAGGCTGCCATCCCGGACCATTGCACTGATCGAGACCGTCAGGCCGAGAACGGCGAACGCGACAATCTCCCCCAGGCTGGCGAGGGAGGCGTGCACCCGCTCGACGTCCCGCTTGTACGGGGCCGGCAGGTCCCCGATGAGGATGCCGGCGATGAACACGGCCAGGAAACCGGAGCCGTGAGCCACCGTGGCCGCGCCGAAGATGACGCCGGCGGCCAGCAGGGTCTGCAGCGGGTACAGCGCCGCGCTGGGCAGCTCCACCCGCCGCATCAGGTGACCCAGCAGCCACCCGCCAGCAACTCCGACCGCCGCACCCACAAGCATCTGTACCGCGAACTCCGCCACGCCGACCCCGACCGCGTGCCACCCGCTGATGCCACCGGCCGCGAGCAACGCGGCCATGGTCGAGATCCCCACCGGGTCGTTAGCACCGGACTCACCCTCCAGCAGGGTCCCGGACCGGCCCTCGACCTCGCGACGACCCAACACGGAGAACACCACCGCCGGGTCGGTCGGCGCCAGCGCGACCCCGATCAGCAGTGCCGACTCCCAGGGCAGCCCGAAGGCGAGATGGGCGAGCAGCGCGATGCCCGCGGTCGTCAGGGCGGTGCCGGCCACGCCGAGCCACACGATCGCCCCGGCAGCGGTGCGGAACCGCCGCCGGCCGATGTGCATCCCGCCGTGGAACAGCACCAGGACCAGCATGACTGTGACGACCCGCTGCACCGTCACCACGGGGATGCGCTGCAGCGACGGCATCAGGTCCGAGGCCAATGCCGCCGCGATCAGGAAGATCGCCGGCGCCGGAATCCGCACCCGGGCACTGATCCGGTTCGACCACACCGCCAGCAGCCCCGCCGCGCTGACCGCCGCAATCACCAGGCCGAACGGCAGCACATCGCTCATCGGGGCCACCGCGCCGTACCGCACACACATCCGACCGCGACCATGACAACCCCCTCGCAGGACACGTCACCCGATCGCCGACCAGACTTCCCGGCACACCAACGGACACAAGTCGAAGCAGCCTATCCGACGGACCCGGCACGGATCATGGGTACGCGGTGCCGCCGCGCCGTCGTGCCTTCAGCCAGATGGTGGCCGATCCCGAATACCAACAGATCACCCACCTGCGCAGCAGTGCGCTGAGCGAGGCGGTCCTCCAGCCAACGCGCCCCTGGGGC
>DATEOS010000113.1:0-2157 GCA_035273815.1 Candidatus Limnocylindria bacterium | reverse complement strand
GTTGCTGGGCACGGCGACCCGCACGATCTGACAGCCGGACGCGGTCAGCTCGGCGATCTGCTGCAACGTGGCGTTGATGTCGGCGGTCACGGTGGTCGTCATGGACTGCACGGAGACGGGGTGGTCGCTGCCGACGCCGACGCCGCCGACGTTCAACTGGCGGGTCCTGCGGCGCGGGGCCAGCACGGGGACGGCCCGGTCGGCCGGCATGCTGGGCAGGCCGAGGCCCACGGCGGTGGTGGTCATGACGAGTTCCAATCAGCCGAACAGCTTGACGGGGTTGACCAGGTCGGCGACCAGGGTGAGCGCGGTCAGCCCGATGAACAGCAACGCGACGACATAGGCCACCGGCATCAGCTTGGCCACGTCGAACGGTCCTGGGTCGGCCTTGCCGCGCAGCTTGGCCCAGCCGCGGCGGACCCATTCGATCACCGCGCCCAGGATGTGCCCGCCGTCCAGCGGCAGCAGCGGCAGCATGTTGAGCAGGAACAGGCTCATGTTGAAGCCGGCCACCAGGTTCAGGAACAGCACGAACTTGTCCTGGGTGGTGGTGTTGTCCGACTCCAGGATCTCGCCGCCGATCCGACCGGCGCCGACGATGCCGACCGGGGAGTTGAGGTCCCGCTCCTGGCCGTCGAAGATCGCGCTCCAGAGGGCGGGGATGCGGGCCGGGATGGCCACCACGGCCCCTGCGGCGGCGCCGATGAACTGGCCGGTTCGGGTGACGGCCGCGCCGATCGACTGCGGTTGATAGGGCGCGGTGGTGGAGATGCCGAGGAAGCCGGCCGGTTCCACGCCGACCTGCTCGCCCTGGTCGTTGACCACCGGGCGTTGGGTCTGCACGATGGCGACGGCCTTGATGTATTGCTGACCGTCCCGCTCGTACTCGATCTGCACCGTCTGTCCGGCCGATGCCCTGATCAGGCCGGTCAGCTGGGCCCAGTCGGTGATCGGGGTGCCGTTGAAGGCGGTGATGGTGTCGCCTGGCAGCAGGCCGGCCAGGGCGGCCGGGGTGTCCGGGTCGGTGGGCGTGCACTCGGTGCGCTGGGTCTGGTCGGCCGCCGCGGCGGGGATGACGCACTGGCTGACGGTGGCGACGGTCGTGGTCGGGGTGGGCACCCCGATGCCGACCAGCAGGATGGCGAAGATGCCGACGGCCAGGATCAGGTTCATCACCGGCCCGGCCGCCATGATGATGATCCGCTTGAACGGATGCAGCTGGTAGAACTGGCGGCCCTCGTCGGCGGCGGTGACCTGGGACCGGTCGCCGGCCCTGGTCTCCTCCACGATGTTGCGGACGAAGCCGGTGGCGCCCATCGCGGTGGTGGTGATCTTCTGCCTGCCGTCCTTGCCGGGCGGCACCATCCCGATCATCCGGATGTAGCCGCCGAGCGGGATGGCCTTGATGCCGTACTCGGTCTCACCGACCTGCCTGGACCACGCGGTCCTGCCGAAGCCGACCATGTACTGCGAGGTGCGGACGTTGAACAGCTTGGCGAACGTCAGGTGGCCGGCCTCGTGCCAGGCGATGGAGAACAGCAGGGCCAGCAGGAACGCGACGATGCCGATGACGGTCCACATGTCTAGTGCTGCGCCCCCACACTGGCCGGGCCGATCGCGACGCGGACGGTCGATCGGGCGATGATCTCGCGGGCCCGTCGCCGAGCCCATTCTTCCGTGGCCCAGACGTCCTGCACGTCGCGCGGGTTGCTCCGCGCATGGTCGGCCTCGTCCAGGATGCCCCCGAGCAGGTCGGAGATACCTGTGAAATGCACCCGACCGGCGCGGAAGGCGGCCACGGCCTCCTCGTTGGCGGCATTGAAGGCGGCGGGCACCGTGCCCCCGGCCCGGCCCGCGGCGTAGGCCAGGTCGAGCGCGGGGAACACCTCGCGGTCGACCGGTTCGAAGGTCCAGGCCGTCGGGTCGGCGAAGTCGCAGGCGATGGACACCGGGTTCAGGCGGTCCGGCCAGGCCAGGGCCAGCGCGATCGGCAGCTTCATGTCCGGCGGGCTGGCCTGCGCGATCGTCGAACCGTCCACGAAGGTCACCATCGAGTGGATGACCGACTGCGGGTGCACCACGACCTCGATGCGCTCGTACGGGATCCCGAACAGCAGGTGCGCCTCGATGACCTCGAGGCCCTTGTTGACCAGGGTG
>DATEOS010000112.1:0-2090 GCA_035273815.1 Candidatus Limnocylindria bacterium | reverse complement strand
CCTGGAGCACGGCGGTCAGCTTCTTTGCCGGCGTTCTCACCGGCGATATCACGGCAAGCCGTACGCTGTACGCCGACACGCTGTACACGCTGTCGGGCTACGTGAAGGTGCAGAACGGTGCCACCCTGACGATCCAGCCGGGCAGCTCACTCTGGATCCTTCGCGGCGCGAAGATCCAGGCCGCCGGCACCGTGACCCAGCCGATCGTCTTCACCTCCGGCCGCCTGCCGGGCAACCGCAAGCCGGGCGACTGGGGCGGCATCATCATCATCGGCAACGGCATCATCAACCGCACCGGCAACCCGATCCAGACCGAGGGCGGCGCGGCGGGCGAGTCGGAGAACTACGCCGGTGGCACTGACAACGCCGACAACAGCGGCACCCTCCGCTACGTGCGCATCGAGTTCGCGGGGTACGACGTGTCCAACGGCGCGGGCCAGGAGCTCAATACCCTGTCGAGCTACGCCGTCGGCCGGGGCACCACCTACGAATACATCGAGAGCATGGCCGGTCTCGATGACTCCTTCGAGTACTGGGGCGGCGCGGTCGACGGCCGGTACCTCGTTTCCTACGAGTCGGGCGACGACCACTTCGACTGGACCGAGGGCTATCAGGGTCGCAACCAGTTCCTGATCGCCTTCCAGAGCACCCGCCTCGCGCCGCATCCCGGCTCCGGCGTCCTCTCCGCCGACCCCCGTGGCTTCGAGGGCGATGGCTGCGATCCGCTCGTGAGCGGCTGCACCTTGACCACCACCAGCGCGAGCACCCCGTACTCGATGCCGGTGTGGGCCAACTTCACCATGATCGGTGCCGGCACGCTGGTCGCCGGCTTCCCCGCCGACGGTAACGGCGGCGTGTGGCGCCGTGGCACCGGCGGCACCGTGTACAACGGCGTGCTCTCGCGCTTCACCGGCACCGCGATCAACATCCGCGATGCGTGGACCGACTCCCTCTGGATCGGCTCGGGCGGCAGGGACTCGCTCTGGATCTCGAACACGCTGCTGGCGCAGAACGCTGCCAACCTGGATGCCGGCTTTGCCGCGGCACCCAACTGGAATGCCGGGCGCCTGGCGACGATGCTGCAGTACGCCACCGATGTACAGGTGGACACGCTGCTCGGCTACACGCTGACGCCCCCGGCACTGAACTTCAAGCCGAAGGCCGGGTCGCCGGCCACCACCGGCGGCATGACCGCGCCGCCGGCGCTGGTGACGAACCGCACCACGAACTACTTCGGTGGCACCTGGGTCAACACGTCGTACATCGGCGCCGTTGATCCGGCGGCGGGAACGCCCTGGTACTCGGGCTGGACCGCCTACGAGACGAACTGAGCTGAACTGGAATCCGCCCGGTCGGCAGCCCATCGCCGGTCGGGCGTTTTCACGCCCGATATCCGAATGTCACGAGGAGTCTGCATGACCCGTAGCACCCTGACCTGTGCGCTCGCCCTGTTCGTCGCCGCCTGCAGCGGCGACCAGGCTCCCCGGACCGCCGCAGCGGTGGCGGACTCGGGCACAACTCGCGTACCACAGCATGTCGACAGCGTGGTCCCGCGCGACGTCGCCATCGCGCAGTTCCGCGAGGGCACGCAGCAGGTCACTCGCTTCACCGGTGGCGCCCCGAGCCGTGATGCGCTGGTGACGGCGTGGGTCAAGGCGATGGAAGCGGCCGATACCGCCACACTCAAGCGCCTGCTCATTTCCCGCGATGAGTTCGCCTGGCTCTACTATCCCACGGCATCACAGGGCCTGCCGCCCTATGACCTGAGCCCGTCGCTGCTCTGGTTCATGACCGATGGCCAGACCACCAAGGGCCTCCGCCGGCTGCTCGAGGAGCGCGCCGGGAAGCCGATGCACTTCATCGGCTACAGCTGTGACCCGAAGTCGAACGCGGAAGGCGACAACACGGTCTGGGGACCGTGCCAGATCCGGCAGCTCCGTGCTCCGGGCGACACGGTTTCGGAGCGACTGTTCGGACTGCTCGTGGAGCGTGGAGGAGAGTGGAAGTTCCTGAGCTACAAGGGGCGATTCGATTAGGCGGGTGGGCGGGTCATAATCGGTGTTGGCGTGGCGAATGGGGATGGCTCCGGA
>DATEOS010000111.1:0-2041 GCA_035273815.1 Candidatus Limnocylindria bacterium | reverse complement strand
CCGCCGCGAGCGCGAGCGGCTGACGGCAGAGATGGACGCGAAGATCGAGAAAGCGCGCGGCTAGTGCCCCGGAACCGAAGTGCGGCGGCATCTTTCCGACGCGGCATCCCGCCTCGCTGCGTTGCTCATCGCTCACTTATGCTCAATAAGCTCGCTCTTCGCGCCTTGCGATCCGGGCGCCGCCTCGCAAATATCGGTCACCGAACTTCGGTTCCGGGACGCTGGCCGCAGAGAGTCTGCCGGGGATCCGTCCCGGCCGCCAATCGTTCCGGTGAATGCCGAAAATCCGGAAATGCGATGACCGGCCGCCCGGGCCCGGGCTGTACCCTTCGCCGATGACCAAGAGACAGACCGTGGTGTGCACGGCGGTGGCTCTGATAGCCCTTCTCGCGCCGCGGTCCACGGGCGCGCATCACGGCACCAACATTTCCTACGACCGTTCCAAACAGTTCACCGCCCAGGCGGTGGTCACCGAGTTTCAGTACCGCAACCCGCACCCCGAGCTGCACGTGGACGTGAAGGATGACAAGGGCGCGGTGGTGAACTGGCAGCTGGAGCTGCTGCCGAATCCCGCCCAGCTCATTCGGAACGGCTGGAGCCGCGCCAAGGCCAACGAGGCGATGAAGCCGGGCACGGCGGTCGTGGTCACCATCGCGCCGTCCAAGGCAGGCGGCGTCGTGGGGCTGCTGCTGCGCGTGGCGACCCCGTCGGGCGAGGAACTGGTCACCGGCGGCGGCGGACCGGGTGGCCGCCAGGGCGACCCCGACGCCGGGCGTCAGACGGGTCCTGGCCGCGGTAACTAGCGAGGCTGCGCCTCGAAGCGACGAGGTGCAGGCTTCGCCTCGCTAGCCAGTATTCAATGGCCCGCCCTTCGGGCGGGCGTCGAAGGAGACATCCATGGGGCGCCTGGTGAGCGGTGTGGTGATGGCGGCGATCGCGATTGCGACGTTCTCGGCCCTTGCCAGAGGACAGCAGCAAGGGGCCGGACCGGCGTTCAACCCGCGCGAGCTGGCCGGCATCTGGAGCCGCAATGCTACCGGTTTCGGCGGCGGCGGGACGTGCCGGGGGTGCGGGGATCGCGGCTTCAGCATGGACTTCCCTGTGTTCACGCCGGCGGGCCAGGCCGCGTTCGACAAGAACATCCCGTCCTACGGGCGCGAGAAGGACAGCGACGACGCCAGGGCGCACCCCGAGGAGCACATCGGCCGGCGGCGCGCACAGCCACCGGCGCTTGGCAACGACCTCTACGGCACCTGCAACCCGATGGGCGTGTCGCGCGCCCTGCTCTATCCCGATCCCGTCGAGTTCCTCGTGCTGTCCGACCGGATCGTCCAGCACTACGAGTGGCACTACGGCGTGCGCACCATCTGGATGGACGGTCGCAAGCTGCCACCCAACCCGCCGGATCTGCCGCGGTGGTGGGGCTACTCGGTGGGCCGGTGGGAGGGCGATACGCTCGTGGTCGAGTCCGTGGGGCACGATGAGCGCACCTGGGTGGACTACTTCGGCTACCCGCACAGCGACGTGATGCATCTCGAAGAGCGCTACCGGCGCATCTCCGCGGACACGCTGGAACTGGTGATGACCGTCACCGACGCGAAGTACTACGCGAAGCCGTGGAAGAGCCAGACCAAGCAGTTCAAGCTGCTGCCGAAAGGATTCGTGAAGAGCATCGAGGGCTGGGAGGGGCTGCTCGAAGACCTCTGCGCCCCGGTGGATGAGTTCGATTTCATCCGCACGATTCGTGACCCGGCCGGCACGGGAAAGCCGGCGGCGCCGAGGAAGTAGCGCGGCGATGTCGTGGGAAGCGCTGCTGCCCTACGCCTCGTGGCTGGGCAGCACGTCGTTCGCGTTGTGGCTCGGCGCCTCCACGTGGCGGATCGCGTGGCTGCTGGCGATCCATCTGTTCGGACTCACACTACTGCTCGGATCGGTGATTGTCACCAGCCTGAATCTGCTCGGTCTGTTCCAGGCAGGGAAGTCTCCCGACCGGCTGCGCCGCCAGGTGCGGCCGGTGCTGCTGACCGGATTGACGCTGTCA
>DATEOS010000110.1:0-4456 GCA_035273815.1 Candidatus Limnocylindria bacterium | reverse complement strand
ACGAGTAGCGATGGACACCGGCCGGCAGCTGCATCCGGCGCCAGAAGTAGACGCCATCGGCGAAGCTGCCGCCGCTCGACCGCGGCAGCCCAACGGTGCCGACGCCGGAGACGGTGACCGTGATGGAGGCGGGCGCGCACTCGGCGTTGTCGGTGTATCGGACCTTGAAGGTGATGTAGGTCGACGGCGCCCCGGAACCGGGAGACGCCTGTCCCTCGGACAACGTGAGGTGGTGCGATGCGCCGGAACAGCTGGCGCCAAGGGCCGGTCCGGCCATGGCGAGGAGCAGCGCAAGCAACCCCAACCCCCCGGGAAGAAGGCGCGCTCTCGCAAGACGTCGTTGCACGGGTCCGGACCGTAGCAGCGCACGCGTAGGACCCCGATAGCCTGAAGGTCCCCTCCCCCATGAGACGCTTGCCGCCGTACTCTCTGGGCACACCGCGATGGGGGCTCCGAGCAACAGTCGCGGCGTACCGAATTGAGGACATTCCACCTGGTCGGAGCGCCGTGACCGAGCCCGCGACCGAACCAGCGACCGAGCCGGCGGCGAGCGGAACCACCGCCCGCGGTGCGACCGCGCCGCGAATCCGAGCGGACGGCCAACGAACCACGCAGCCGAGCACCATCGCCGAGCTGCGCCGGCGCGTGGTGTGGGGCATGGCCATGCTCTTCGTGCTGGTCATGGCCGTCCTGGCCGTGCTGGTGCTGACCACCAGCGAGGAAGGCGGCGAGTCCCAGCTCCTCCTCCGATTGGCCATTGCGGCGGTGGCATTGCCCATCGCCATGGCCGCGCTGATCAATCGCATCCTGGCTCCCGCGGCGCACCTCGAGTCCGCTACGGATGAGCTGCGGACCATGTATTCGCAGGCCCGCCTTGACGCCCTGCTGGATCCCATCACCGGGCTCGGCAACCACCGCGCCTTCCAGGAAGAGCTGCATCGGCAGATCGAGGATGCCCATCGGCACAACCATCCGCTGGCCCTGGCGCTGTTCGACCTGGACGACCTGAAACGCGTGAACGACGAGCACGGCCACGCCGGCGGCGACCAGCTCCTGGGTTCCATGGGCCGGCTGCTGGTGGCCGCCAGCCGGTCGGCGGACCGCGGTTTCCGCATCGGCGGCGACGAGTTCGCCCTGCTCCTCCCGCATTCGGATGCGCCCGGCGCGCACGCAGTCGTGCACCGCATGCTGGCCGATGCGCTATCCGCCCAGACGACCTACGGCCGGAGCTTCTCGTTCTCGGCCGGCATCTCCGCCTACCCGGAGCCCAGCCGCGACGGGCGGCGCCTCCTGCGCAATGCCGACGCCGCCCTGTATTGGGCCAAGCGCCATGGCCGGACCGATGTGCAGGTCTTCGACCCCAGCCGCCACGGCGTGTCGGACGACAGCCGGACGACACCCGAGCTGGCCGAGGCACTGGACCAATTGACCGCGGACGGCGCCATGACGCCGGTCTTCCAGCCGATCTACGACCTGGCCACGGGCAAGCCGGTCGGCTTCGAAGGGCTGGTGCGCCCGACGGAGCTGGCCACCTTCCGCGATGCGACCGCGCTGTTCACCGCGGCCGAGGTGGCCGACCGTACCGTCGAGATGGACATGCTGGCCATCCGGACCATCGCGTCCGGGCTGGGTGAGCCTCCGCCGGACGACCAGTACCTCAGCGTCAACGTCTCGCCGCGCTCGCTGGAGACGGACCTGTTCAGCGTCTCGGAGCTCGTGGCTGCGCTGGCGACCTGCGGGTTGACGCCGGACCGGGTGATCATCGAGCTCACCGAGCGCGAGGCCATTGCCGACATGGATCGGCTGCGCTCGAACCTGGAGGCCTGCCAGGCGGCAGGCTTCCGCATTGCTGCCGATGACGTGGGCGCGGGCAACGCCGGCCTGCGGCTGCTCAGCGAGATCCAGTTCGACGTGGTGAAGGTCGACCTGTCACTGGTGCAGGGCGGCGTGCTGCGCGACTCTGCGCTGGCCGTCATGCGCGCCATCCAGGACCTGGCCGCCCAGTCGAATGCGACGGTCGTGGCGGAGGGGATCGAGACGGTGGAGCAGCTGGAGGTCGTCCGGCGCCTGGGCCTCAAGTCGGGTCAGGGGTTCCTGCTCGCGCCACCCGCCAGTGAGGCGCAGGCCGAGGCCATTGATCTCGAGCGCTTCATCGCCAGTCACGAGGCTCGCCGCCAGGCACTGCTGGGGTCGTTCAACACTCCCGTCCGGGGCTAGCACTCCCCGGAGCCGGCGTCGGCGAAGCCGGTGTCGCCCAGGCCAAGGAACTGCCACTGGTAGGTCCGCTCGCCCAGGGCCAGCCACAGCAGACCGTAGGTGGAGTCGTTCCGAGCCTCGGTCCCGGGGAGCGGCGACCGCGTGAACGGGTAGTGCGACTTGCCGCCAGTGCCCACCACGAACTCGCGGACGCCATCCACGGACACCCGCTCGTAGGTGTGGTCGTGGCCGCTCAGCACGATGTCCCCGCCGGCATCGCGGATCGCGTCCCAGAAGGGACCCACCCAGTTGCTGTTCCCGTGACGCCCGGAGCTCCAGCGGGGATGGTGCCAGTAGGCCAGCAGGCAGTCGCCGTGGAACGAGGCCAGGTCGGATTGGAGCCAGGCGTACTGCTCCGTGCCGGACCAGCACTCGACGTCCTCGCCGCAGTTGGAGTTGAGGACCACCACGTGCCACGCGCCCAGGTCGTAGGAATACCAGCCCTTGCCCGCCTCGCCGGCTGCATCCCCGAAGTAGGTGAAGAAGCCGCTCGCCGCATCGGTGTGGTACTCGTGGTTGCCGACCGCCGGGCGGATCCGCGAACGCATTTGTCCCCAGCTCGGATCGAAGCACTCGCGAAACTCGGGCGTCGATCCGTCGTCATAAACCGTGTCGCCCAGCAGGGCAATGGTGCCGGGCAGGCGAGAGGCCAGCGCGGCGACCGCGTCATCGGCCCCGGATTCACAGGTCGCCACATCGCCGACCGCCAGCAACACCTGGGGTTCCGGTGGCGCGCTCCCCGAGGGTCCCGCGGTCGCGACGGGCAGGGTGGGCAGCGACGAGGGCATGGTCAACGATCCCCCGCCGGACACCGCCATCCGCGGCAGCAACCAGAACACGACGAAAACCGCCGCGGCGCCCAGCACCGCCACGGCTGCCAGGCCGTACCTACGAACCAAGCTCGGCCTCCGCGGCGGGGTCGTCCAGCCGCGGCATCGGCTCGACCGGCTTCGCATCGGTGGAGGCCGCACCCTCGCGCCGACGGACCAGCCCCGCGACGACCAGCACGCTCGCGAAGGCAATGGTGCCGATGTAGTGGCGCCACAGGTTGGGGATCGCCGCCATGCCGGCGAAGGTGGCCACGCCGTAACCGAGCCGCCCCTTGACGGGAATGAGCAGCAGCAATGCGGCGATCGCGTAGCCACCCCAATCCGGCCACCAGTCGGTGTGCACCCGGAGCCAGGTGAGGCCGATCAGGATCTGCGTTGGCCTGGGCGTCACCTCCAGCATGATCGCGGAGATCATCCGCCCCACCGCGCTCGGACCGCCGAGCCAGATGAGGCCGCTTATGGTGATCACGGCGGACGTCCCGACTGCCCAGCCCACGACCCGCCAGCTGCGTTCGCGCGCCATGGGAACCAGCAGGGCCGCGGGCCACAGCTTCATGGCGATCGCGATCCCCAGGAGGACGCCGGCCGCGGTGGACCGATTGGCAAGGTGCGCCGCCACGCCGCCTGCCACGAACAGCAGCACCAGCGGCGTGTTGTTGCCCAGGAACTGCGGCAGCGACCAGTCGCTCAGGGAGTAGAGGAAGAAGAGGAGCCCGGACCAGAGCCAGATCGGACGGGCATTGACGATGACCATGGTCAGCACCGCGACCGCGGCGACCGACGCGACATTGAGCAGGACCCACAGGAACCCGCCGATATCGTCGGGGAAGGCCAGGAACGGGACGGCGGTGAGGGCGGAGCCCGGCGGGTAGTTGAACGTGTCCACCGGGATCGGGAACGCCGAGACCAGCGGAACCCGGTACAGCTCCCCGTCCAGCAGATCCTTCGCGGCGGCCGCGTAGACGTGCCAGTCGAAGAGCCAGCCCTTGGAGTGCGCGACCAGCAGGCCCAGGAACCGATCGACCCAGATCCAGATCGCCACGCCCCAGAGCACCAGGGCGGCGACCCAGCTCCAGGGGGCCACACGAGCAATCAGTTCGCGGAACGACATCGCGCACAGCCTACGCAAACGGAACGGAGGACGAATTCTTGCCAGGCGGGCTTACCCTTGGCCCCGATGCGGCTCTATTTGCTCTTTCTGCTCGTGCTCCTGCTGATCGGGGGCGGCCTGAAGTTGGCGGGAACCCAGATCCCGATCCTCGACTACCCGTTAGGTGGTCCGATGGCGCAGCCCCAAATCGAGGTCCAGCAGCCAAACCTCAACCTGCCATAAGGCCGAAGGGCTGGCCGTGATCGCCTCGGCAGCCGTC